>JBHENV010000075.1:0-11198 GCA_046261895.1 Candidatus Limnocylindria bacterium | reverse complement strand
TGTTCTGGAAGTTGCCCTCGGCCTGGTCCTTGTGACCCTCGGCCTCGGTGTCGGCGTTGTCGGTGGCGTCGCCCCACCCTTCCTTGATCTTGCCGCCGGCCTCCTTGAGGGGGCCTTCGACGCGGTCCTTGTCCACGATGTGATCCTCCCAATGCGTGTCCGGCCAGTGCCGGCGCTCTCATTGCGGTTCGCAGTATGCGTGCCAACCCGAGCGTGCGACGGATGGACGATCGGCCTATGGCGGCGTGTCCTCGGGTGCTTAGGATGAGCGGTGCCGCCGCGCACCGGCGCGGCGCCTGCAACGATGGAGGTTCAGCGGAGCGTGAATCCGGCGATCATCGCCATCGGGGGGGTCTTCGCGCTGGGCGGCGCCATGGCGGAGCGGCTGGCCAGCGTCTGGCCCGCGGACGAGGCACAGGGGCGTCCGATCGGGTGGCGCACCGCGGCCATCGCATTGGTCAGCGGCCTCGCCGCCGCCGGCATCGTCGCCCGCTCGCAGCTCCCATGGTGGGCGACCGGCGTGTACCTCGTCCTGCTGGCACTGCTCCTGGTCCTCACGGCGACTGATCTCGAGCAGCGGCGCCTGCCGCACCTTGCGCTCGACCCGCTCATCCTGGTGGCCGTGCTGTTCGTGCCCGCCAATCCGGCGGTCCAGCCGCTCGATGCGCTCATCGGAGCTGGAGCGGCGGTTGTCTTTCTGGGCGCCCTTGGGCTCGTCGTGCGCGGCGGTCTGGCCCTCGGCGATCTCTACCTCGTGGCGCCGATCGGTCTCATGCTGGGGTGGCCGGCCATCTTCAGCGCGCTCTTCGCGGCCGCCTTCCTGTCCGCGGGCGCCAGCCTCGTCCTGTTGGCCGCGCGCCGCGTCGGAATGCGCAGCTATATCCCGTTCGGGCCATTCCTGGTCGCCGGTGCGGTGCTCGTCCTGCTTCTCGACGACCGGGTGCTGCGCGTCCTTCGCTGACGGGCGCGCGGTCCGCTCTGCTCCACCCACACGACGGGTGGGGGACGAGAGCACCGGCCGTGCAGGGGGCGAGGCCAGCCGCATTCGACCCGTCCACCCGTGGCTGGTACCCTGCGAGCGATGCATCCGGCTCTCCAGCGTCGGCGCCGTCATCTCATGATGACCCGCCGAACCACGCGCCGCGGCGGGCGGCGCCGCGGCCTCGCGACCTTCCTGCTTGTCACGCTTGGCGTCTTCGGGCTGATGTTCGCCGGATCGATCCTCGGCACCGCCGGCGGCATGCTGGCGGCGTATAACTACTTCGCCTCGGATCTTCCGGAGCCGAATGTGCTCGACCACATCGAGCCGTCGCAGTCCACGTTCGTCTACGACCGTACCGGCGAACAGCTCCTGGCACGCTTCGAGTGCCAGAACCGCGAGGCGGTCAGCTTCGGGACGCTTCCCGACGTGATCTGGCAGTCCACGGTTGCCAGCGAGGACCGCACGTTCTGGGAGAACAACGGGGTCGACTTCCAGGGCATCGTGCGTGCGGCGCTCGCCAACCTCGAGGCGGGCCAGATCGTGCAGGGCGCCTCGACGATCACCCAGCAGGTGATCGACTACGCCCGCGTCCTGGCCGAGGAAGACGTGCCCACGCAGCCCGATCCGAGCGCGTCGCCCGAGGCGAGCGTCGGCGAGATCGACCCCGATGCGCCAGCGACCGAGGCCGAGCCCGAGGATCAGGACACTGATGTCTGCCAGCCTCCGGAGCCGAGCCAATCGACGGAGATCGAGGACAAGATTCGCGAGAACATCCTGGCGATGCAGGTCACGGCAGCCTATCCCGGGCGCGCCGGCAAGGAGCTGATCCTCGAGACCTACCTGAACCTCATCTACTACGGCAACGGCTCCTACGGGATCAAGGCGGCGGCCGCCAACTACTTCGGCCTCTCGGACCTCGAGGAGATGAGCGTTGCTCAGGCCGCCTTCCTGGCGGCGCTGCCGCAGGCGCCGTCAGCCATGGATCCATACCAGAACCCGAAGGGCGAGCCGGGCTCCGAAGAGGCGGCCGCGGATGCGATCCGCGAGCGGGACCTCGTCCTCGGCGCCATGCGGGACGAGGGATACATCACCGCCGCGCAGGCGCGCACGGCGCGGAACACCAGCTGGCTGGAGATGGAGCCGAATCGGCTGACCAGCATCCTGCGCGAGCCGCACTTCAGCTTCCGGGTCCGAAAGGAGGCCGAGCGCATCATCGCCACGCTGCCCGACGTGACCGATCCGGAGCTGGAGGTGCTGACCGGCGGCTACCGGATCCAGACGACCCTCGACGTCCCGCTCCAGCAGGAGGCGAAGCGGCTCGTCACGGAGTGGGTGGAGACGCTCAAGGAGTTCAACGTCAACAACTCGTCACTGGTGGCCATCGACTCCGCGACCGGCGAGATCGTGTCATACGTCGGCAGCGTCGACTACTTCAATCGCGAGGCACCCGAGGTGCAGGGGCAGTTCGACGTCGCCGGGCTCGGCCGCCGGCAGCCGGGATCGGCATTCAAGCCGATCACCTACGCCTCCGCCTTCCAATCGCGCGATGCGACCGTCGCGACGATGTTCGTGGATGCCATGACGGAGTTCAGCGAGAACGAGGAGAGCTCGTATCGGCCGACGAATGCCGATATCAAGGAGCACGGCCCGGTCCTGGCCGTGGACGCGCTGCGCTATTCCCTCAACATCCCGTCGGTGCAGATGCAGCACCTGGTCGGCCCGCAGACCACCGCCGACTTCAGCGAATCGCTGGGCATCGCAAGCGCGGAGTACATCATGGACCTGGACCCCGGGCTCTCCCTGGCCCTCGGATCCGTCCCGCTCAACCTGACCAACATGACGCAGGCCTACAGCACCTTCGCGCAGCAGGGCGAGCTGAACCCGGCCACCACGATCATGGAGATCCGTGATCGCGACAACCGGGTGATCTACACCCGCGAGGACAACGGCCCGACCGTCAGCAACCCGATGACCGCAGCCGAGGCATACCTGCCCCACTTCATTCTCGAGGGCAACACCGATCCCGAGCGGAACCTGCTGTGGGGCGAGCGCGCCCAGCTGAACACCGCCGATGGCGATCGTCGACCTGCCGGCTTCAAGACCGGGACGACGAACGACTTCCGTGACGTGTCGGGCTTCGGCTACGTGCCCGGCAGCCTGACGACCGGAGTCTGGATGGGAAACAACAACCAGGAATCGCTTTCGAACGAGTTCTCCGGTGGCCTCTTCAGTGCCGATGGACCTCTCTTCCTGTGGGAGGAGTTCATGGACCTCGCCATCAACAACCCGTGGGACTGGAACGGGGGCGAGCCGGTCCCGCAGACCACATTCGATCAGCCCGATGGCATCGTCACCGAGGAGGTCTGCCGCTTCAGTGGGATGGCGGCCACGAACCGGTGCGAGGATACGGTCGAGCTGCCCTTCCTCGAAGGGACGGTGCCGCCGGCCGACAACGTGCACAGCCGCGGATGCCTCAATCTGGAACAGTACCTGGACGGCGCCACGCCCGAGCGACCCGAGAATTGGATCGAGGCGGCCGACACCTGGACGGACCGGCTGATCAGCGGACAGACCGGCGCGCGCGGCGACCCCTCCGAGTACCAGGATGATGAGCGCGTCCGGTTCGCCATCGAGCCGATCTATGGAGAGCGTGGCTTCCCGTCGGTGTGCGCCGAGGGGCGGGCCAGCCTCGGCTTCGCCCCCGCCCCCGCGCCCGCCGCCGCGTCTGGCCCAGGCCCCGCACCGCCAGCACCGCCCGTCGCCGCTTCGACGCCTGCACCAGCGCCACCGGCACCTCCACCCGGCAATCAGGGACGCGGCCGCGGCCGGCCGCCGGTCGAGACGCCGGAGCCACCACCCGAAGAATGAAGCCGACTCGGCGCATGGACGGACATGTGCCGCGGCATGGGGTCTGGATGACGAGACGGCACGCGACAATCGAATCGGGCCAGTGTCGGGCTCGGTCCTGACCCTCATCCTCGCCGGTGGCGAGGGCGAGCGACTCAGCATCCTGTCGCAAGTGCGCGCCAAGCCGGGCGTGCCCTTCGGTGGAAAGTACCGAATCATCGACTTCGCGCTCAGCAACGCGGTGAACTCGGGACTCACCGACGTCGGCATCCTGACTCAGTATGCGCCGCGTTCGCTGATCGACCATATCGGGGTCGGGAGGCCGTGGGACCTCGACCGCAGCCGCGGCGGCGTGGCGTTGCTGCAACCGTTCATCGGCCGCGGACGGGCGCGGGACTGGTATCGCGGCACGGCCGATGCCGTTCTTCAGAACCTCGACTTCATCGAGGACCGATCGCCCGAGCTCGTCCTCGTCCTCGCCGGCGACCACGTCTACAAGATGGACTACCGCCCGTTCATCGAGATGCATCGGGCGACCAATGCGGAGGTGACCTGCGCCGTTCGGACCGTGCCGATCGAGGAGGCGCATCGGTTCGGGATCCTCGATGTCGCCGGCGATGGACGCGTGACCGCCTTCATCGAGAAGCCGCCCGATCCACCCTCGAACCTCGTCAGCATGGGCGTCTACGTGTTCTCGTGGCCGCTCCTGCGGGAGCTGCTGAGCAGCGAGCGGGTGGATTTCGGGCGGGACATCCTGCCCGGCATGGTGAGGGACGGCCGGCGCGTCTACGCGTACGAGTTCGGCGGGTACTGGCAGGACGTCGGAACGGTCGAGAGCTACTGGGCGACGAGCCTCGACCTGCTGAGAGACGACCCGGGCATCGAGCTGAACGACCTGGGCTGGCTCATCTACACCCGGAGCGAGGAGCGCCCGCCGGCGCGCATTGGTCCCGGGGCGTCCGTCTCTCGCTCGATGATCAGCCACGGCTGCGTGATCGAGGGCACGGTGGAGCACAGCGTCCTGTCGCCCGGCGTTCGCGTGGCGGCCGGCGCGGTGGTGCGCGACTCGATCGTGATGTTCGACGCGGTCATCGAGGCCGATGCGGTGCTCGACCGGGCGATCCTCGACAAGGAGTGCCGGATCGGTGCCGGTGTGCGTGTCGGCGTCGGAGACGATCTGCGCCCGAACCGTGACGAGCCTGAGCGTCTCTATGCCGGGATCACGCTCGTGGGCAAGCGGGCCCGGGTGCCGCGCGGGGTCGAGATCGGACGGAACTGCCGCATCGACCCCGGCACGACCGAGCGCGACTTCGCGCGCCGCCGACGCATCCGCTCGGGTGAGACCGTGGTCGCCGGCGCGCCGCCACGGTGAGCGGAGAGCCATCGATCGACGCCTGGTTGGGGGCGCTCGGTCTCGAGGTGGTCGGCTCCGCCGGCGCCGCGGGCGACCCGGCATTCAGCCGCGACGTGATCGTGGACGGCGACCGGCGCTTCGACCTGCGCATAACGGTGGCGTGGGTGAAGGGGGTCGGGTGCTCGTTGTGGGCTTACTATGGGCTGGAGGCAATGGAGATCCCGAAGCGGGTCTATGCACGAATGCTTCGCGCCAATTTCGACTACCCGTTCGTGAAGTTCGCGATGACCGACGACGATCGACCGATGTTGATGACCGAGCTGCCGGCGGCGGCCATGGATCGTGACGAGCTCGGCCGGGGCGTCGCACGCCTGGCCGTCGTGGCTGATCGGCTCCTCGAGGAGACCGCGACCGCCATCGCCGATCGCGGCCTCCTGCCCGACTGGGGCGGTCGCCAGCCGCGCAATCGGACCCTGATGGACGCCTATCGCGCAGAGGTCGTGTCGGCCATGCCGGACTGGGAGCCGCCCCGCCCGAAGGCTCGCCGGCGTGGGCTGATCGCACGCCTGATGGGCAGGCCGTGAGGCGACGCGCAACCTCGGGCCTCGCATCGCTCGCCATCCTGGCCGCCACCGCCCTGCCGGGCGGGCCGGTCGGACCGGTGGCCGCCGCCGAATACACGCTGGAGACGGCCGCCGCGTACGACGTGCGGCCCGACGAGGCCGAGATCGGGGTCACCGTACAGATGACCTTCACCAACACCACTCCCGACCCGGACGGCCGATTCAGCGTCTTCGACGACGTCGTGCTGGCCATCCACGACGACGCGGCCGCGGTCGCCGCATCCGATGCCGAGGGGGAACTGGAGGTCGCCGTGGCCGTGGAGGAGGCGGTCAACACGGCGACCATCGTCCTCCGCGACGACCTGCGCTACGAGGAGAGCGTCGAGATCGAGCTGACGTACATGCTCGCTGAGGGCGACGGCGAGGACCCGCAGCTTCGCATCCGGCCGTCGGTGGTCGTCTTCCCTGCCTGGGGATTCGGCACGACGAGCGAGGTGAGCGTCACGGTCCCGAATGGGTACGACGCTCGTGTCGATGGCGACCAGCTCACCGAGGACGGCGGACGGCTTACCAGCGGGCCGATCGAGGAGCCGGCGCAGTGGCTTGCGCTGGTGACCGCGACTCGGCCTGCCGAGCTCACCTCCTTCGACGCCACCGTCCCGCTGGACGGCGGGACCGCCGACCTCCAGGTCCGGGCCTTCGCCGATGACGAGGCGTGGGGCGAGCGGACCCTGGCGCTGGTCGAGGGCGCGCTGCCGCTCCTCGAGGAGGAGATCGGCCTGCCGTACCCTCGCGTCGGCGGGCTCGTCCTGATCGAGTCGGTCGCGACCGACTCGTCGGGATTCGCCGAGACCACGTCGAGCGGCACCGAGATCCTCGTCGCGTTCGACCAGCCGCCGTTCACCGCGCTCCACCAGGTGGCCCATGTCTGGCTGTCGCCGACCCTCATCGAGGCGCGTTGGATTCGCGAGGGGATGGCCAGCGAGATCGCGGCACGCGTGGCGGGCGAGCTCGAGGTGGAACCGCCGCATGACCCCGTGGCCGAGGTGAGCGAGCGCTCCGAGGCCGCCTTCCCGCTCGACAGCTGGGCCACATCGGCGGAGCCGGCAGCGGAGGCGTACGGTCACGCGGCTTCCTGGGCGTTCATCGCCAAGCTGACGGCGTCTGCCGGCGCCGATGCCCTCCGGACCGTGCTCGTTCGGGTGGCAAGCTCGATCGGGCCCTATGCCGACACCGAGCTGGACGGGGAGGCACCGGTGGATGGTGCCGATCCGAACGTTGCCCTGACCAGTCGCACGTTCCTCGACCACCTCGAGGCGGTCACCGACGCCGATCTGTCAGAGACATTCGGCTCGCGCGTTTTCACGGAGGAGGACGTCGCTCTCCTTCCGGCGCGGGCGGATGCGCGTGCCGCCCACGAGGCGCTCGTCGCCGACGCGAACGGCTGGGGTGCCCCGGACCCGGTCCGCGCCGCCATGGTTGCGTGGCGGTTCGACGAGGCGGAGACGCAGATCGCGGCAGCGGCGGAGTGGCTCGTCGAGCGGGACGAGCTCCTCCGGGCCATGGAGACGGCGGGACTTTCGGCTCCGGACCGGCTCCTGCAGGCGTACCGGTCATTCGGTGGCGGTGCCGAGGCCCACGACGAGCTGGAGGCGCAGCGGTCTATCGTCGAGGCCTATTCGGCGACCGCCGACGATCTGAGCGGGCCGGGGAACTTGCTGGAGAGCATCGGTCTCATCGGCGGCCCCGACGCGTCGGAGCAGCTGCGCCTGGCCAACGGCCGCTTCGCCGATGGCGACCTGCGCGGTTCCGGGGAGTCGATCGGGGAGGCCCAGCGGATCCTGGCGTCGGCCGAGAGCGGCGGGATGGTCCGCCTGGTCAGCGCCGTGCTCCTCGTCCTCATCCTGGCCGCCCTGGCGGTGCTGCTCGTCCGACGACGTGGGACGTACACTGCTGCGCCATGACCGCCGAGCGCCCATCGCCACACTTCCTGCCCGCTGCCGACGTGCTCTCGGGCGAGACTGCCGACGCCTACTTCGATCGGGCGCGCACCATCCTGGCCGCCGAGCGGCTCGACCCCACGGTGACGATGGAGGTCTTCTCGCGTGGAGCGGGGGTGCTGTGCGGCGCGGAGGAGGCGATCGCCTACCTGCGTGAGATCTTCGCCGAGGTCGACGGCAACGTCGCGCCGGTCGTCGAGTCGCTGCACGATGGCGATCGGTTTGTTACCAAGGAGGTCGTGATGCGCATCGTCGCGCGCTACTCGGCCTTCGGCCTGTACGAGACGGCCATCCTCGGCATCCTGGCCTCCGGATCCGGCTGGGCGACCGCCGCACGCACGATCGTCGATGCGGCGTCCCCGATCCCGGTCATCGGTTTTGGAGCGCGGCACGTCCACCCCAGCGTGGCGGATCAGATGGACTACGCCAGCGTCGTCGGCGGTTGCATCGGCGCATCGACGCCGGCGGGCGCCCGCCTCGCGGGGCTGGCACCGACCGGCACCATGCCGCACGCGCTGGTCCTCATCTTCGGCGATACCGTTCGGGCCGCCGAGGCCTTCGACCGCCACATCGACGTCGAGGTCCCTCGCATCGTCCTCGTCGACACCTTCAAGGACGAAGCGGAGGAGTCGCTGCGGGTCGCCGACGCGCTCGGTGAGCGACTCTGGGGCGTCCGGCTGGACACGCCCTCGGAGCGGGGACGGGTGACCCCCGAGCTGGTCAAGGAGGTGCGAGCGCGGCTCGACCAGGCCGGCCATCCGAATGTCAAGATCGTCGTGTCCGGCGGCATGGACGCGGAGCGCATCGGTGTGTTCAAGGACTCCGGCGCCCCGGTCGATTCATTCGCGGTGGGCAGCGCCATCAGCAAGGCGAGCCCGATCGACTTCACGGGCGATCTCAAGGAGATCGACGGCACACCGGTCGCCAAGCGGGGCAGGATTCCCGGCCGCACCCAGAACCCCCGGCTGGAGCGGATCGACCTGCAACGCTAGTCTGGACCGATGCAGCCCACACCGGCCTCCGACGAACGGGAATCCGCGTACGAGCTCTTCCAGCGAGGCTCGCGGATGCTCGCCGAACGACACTTCGGTGCCGCGGCGGTGCTCCTCGAGCGCGCCCTGGCGCTCGAGCCCGGAAAGGCATCCATCCTCGAGGCGCTCGGACAGGCCTACTTCAACCAGGGCTCGGTCGCGCGGGCCGCCGAGTGCTTCGCCGCCATCGCTGAGGCCGATCCCGTCGCCCACTACGCCCACTTCGGGCTCGGACTCGCCCGATCGCGCCTGGGCGACCTCACCGCCGCACGGCGCCACCTGCGCATGGCCGTCCTGCTCAAGCCCGAGAACGAGGCTTACCAGCGAGCCCTGGCACGGCTCGGAGGCGTGGCCTAAGCCGCCTTCCGGCGTGCACGCCTGGCGCGCCGCTCCTCCTGGGCGAGCCGCTGCCGCAGCAGCCCGAACACGGCTGCCTCTTCGGACGTCAGATCCGCGAGCTCGTCCGTGAGCTTGCGGTCCGCCACCTCGCGCGCCTCGCGGATCAGGTCGCCCTCGAGGTATGCGTCGATGACCTGGGGATGGACGTAGCTCGAGCGGCTCACGGCCGGCGTATTCCCGAGCTTGGCAGCCACCGACTCGATGGCACGCACCACGTTCTTCTTCGCCTCGGCGGCGCTGTCGAACTCGTGGAACTCCTGCAGCGCCATGGCGGCAAGGACGGTTCCCGCCCACGTGCGGAAATCCTTGGCAGAGAAGTCCTCGTCCGTGATCTCCCGGAGATAGGCGTTCACGTCATCGGACGCCAAGCCGCGTCGCTCGCCATCGTCGTCGATGTACTGGAACAGCTGCTGACCGGGAAGCTCCTGGCAGCGAGCCACGATGCGCGCCAGCCGCCGGTCGGCGAGCTCGACCGCATGCTCCTTCCCTGACTTGCCCTTGAACGCGAAGGTCATGCTTCCACCCTTGATGCGCGCGTGCCGGTTCCGGAGGGTTGTGAGACCGAAGCTGCGGTTGTCGCGGGCGTATTCCTCGTTTCCGACCCGGATGCGGGTGCGCTCGAGCAGTGCGACCACCGCCGCCAGCACCTTCTCGCGCGGCAGCCCGGGCCGCCCGAGGTCCTTGTCCACCCGCCGCCGAATCTTCGGAAGGGCCCGAGCGAAGGCCAGCAATCGGCCGTACTTGGCATCGTTGCGGACCTCCCGCCAATCCGGGTGGTATCGGTACACCTTGCGGCCCTTGGCGTCGCGCCCCGTCGCCTGCAGGTGGCCCGTCCTGGACGGGCAGATCCAGACGTCGGTCCATGCCGGAGGAATCGCCAGCCGCTTGAACCAGGCGATTCGAGCACGGTCGGCGATCCGCTCGCCATCGGGGCCGATGTAGCTGAACGCCTTTCCGGTGCGCTTCCGTCGCACCCCGGGCATGGTGTCGCTCACGTAGCGGAGCCCCGCCTCCCTGGCGTGAACCTCGGCGTCGGCGATCTCGATCGTCATGTCAGCGCCGGAATGGCATCCGGTGTGCCAGCCTCGCTAGCGCTTCCCCCGACGTGCCAGCCAGCCGATGCCGACAATCGTCTTCGCGTCCCGAATTCGCCCGTCGTCAAGCGCGACGAGCGCGTCCACAAGGGTGATCCACGACGCCTCCAGCACCTCGTCGGGGTCGCTCTCGCCGTGGGCATCGGTGAGATTTGTGGCGAGGAAGAGGTGCATGAGCTCGTCGCAGAAGCCGGGCGCGGTGAAGAAGCGCGGCCCCTCGACCCAGGTCGCGGCTGCCAGTCCGACCTCCTCGGCGAGCTCGCGGCGGGCGGTCTCGATCGGCGGCTCGTCGGTCTCGAGCGTCCCGGCGGGAATCTCGAGCAGCACCTCGCCGGTGGCGTGTCGCCACTGGCGCACCGTGGCCAGGCGCTCACCGTCCCAGGCGAGAATGGCGGCGGCACCTGGGTGCTCGACGATCTCGCGGGTGGTCCGGTGGCCGTCGGCTCGCTCCACGTCATCGACGCGAACCCGGATACGCCGGCCGGTCCATGGATGGGTGCTGCTCAGCGTGCGCTCCTCCATCGGCGCATCGTAGGCGACCGCCGTCCGTCCCGGGGCACCTGTCGTGGTTCAGCCGCCCACGCTCCTTGCCGGAGGCAAAGCCGCCCGCTGCCCCGTCACCCGCAGGGCGGGCTATCAGCAAACGAAGGCTCCGGAAGGCGGGGTTCCCTGGCGTGTTGACCCGTGGCACGAGCGGATTGCCATGGAGCTCGCTGATCGTGGCCGTTAGCCCCGTGGTGTGAGCCACCAGCGCCAGGAGCGGCGCCCGCCGCGCCCGCTTCCCCAGCACCCGCAAGGGCAGTGCTCGCAGCAACGAGGGCTTCGTGGCAGATGTCGATCGGTCGATCGCCATGGCGGTCCGGCGGCGTCGGGTGTGGATCAAGGACGGTGCAGGCGCCCCAGCGGAATCCCGGCTAGCATGCGAGCC
>JBHENV010000074.1:0-17133 GCA_046261895.1 Candidatus Limnocylindria bacterium | reverse complement strand
GGCCACGGCGTCGCCGTTCGGGCCGGCCACCATTGCGCGCAGCCGGTCATGGCCCGCTACGACCTGCCGGCCACCACCCGTGCCAGCTTCTACGTCTACAACGACGTGGACGACATCGAGCGCCTCGCCGATGCCATCCATGCCACCCAACGCCTCTTCCGAAGCGCCTGAAGGACCATGGACAACCTCTACCGCGACTTCATCCTCGAGCACTATCGCGAGCCGCACAACAAGGGCGTGCTCGACCCGCACGACCTCCACTTCGCCGATTCGAATCCGACCTGTGGCGACGAGATGTCGATGACCCTCCTGCTCGACGAGGGCAGGCAGCACGTCGCCGACGTGGCCTTCGATGGCCGCGGTTGCGCCATCAGCCAGGCATCCGCCTCGATCCTGACCGATGAGCTGCGCGGCAAGAGCCTGGACGAGCTGCGCGGCATCGACCCCAAGGAGGTCGTCGAGAATCTCGGCGTGCCGATCGGTCCCGCTCGCCTGAAGTGCGCGCTGTTGAGTTACAAGGTGCTCCAGGGCGCCGTGATCGGGGCAGAGGCGCGCTGGCCGGACGAGGCCGACGTGCTGGCAGGAGGATCCGCACCATGAGCAACAACGGGGACCGTCCGTTCCGAGAGGTGACCGCCGCCGAGGCAGTTGCCCTGGCGCGCGACGGGCACCGCGTCATCGACGTCCGCGAGCAGGGCGAGTGGGACTCGGGCCACGTCGCCGGCGCGACCCTGCTGCCGTTGGGCGACCTGCCGCAGCGGATCGGCGAGGTGGCGCCCGACCGGGACGCGCCGCTCCTCCTGCACTGCGCGGTCGGTGGGCGCTCCGGTCGAGCCGCCGCCTGGCTGACCGAGCATGGCTACACGAGCGTCGTGAGCATGAAGGCGCCGATCGGCCACTGGAAGGAGCAGGGAGGGGCGTGGGAGGAGCCGCGGCAGCTCCTGACTCCGGCCCAGCAGCGTCGGTACGCGCGTCAGACCCTGATCCCCGAGATCGGCCAGGAGGGACAGCGAAAACTCCTCGACGCGAAGGTGCTGCTCATCGGTGCCGGCGCGCTCGGCTCCCCGTCGGCGCTCTACCTGTCGGCGTCCGGGGTCGGCACCATCGGCCTGGTCGACGATGACCTGGTCGAGGAGTCGAACCTCCAGCGCCAGGTGCTCCACGCCGCCGACCGGCTCGGAATGCGCAAGGTCGACTCCGGTGAGCTCAGCATCCATGGGCTGAACCCCGAGACGGTCGTCGTCAAGCATCCGGAGCGGCTGAACGCCGACAACGTGGAGCGGCTCATCGGCGACTACGACGTCATCGTCGACGGCACGGACAACTTCGACACGCGCTACGTCCTCAACGACGCGGCGGTGAAGCTGCGCAAGCCCGTCGTCCACGGCTCGATCTATCGCTGGGATGGCCAGATCACCACCTTCGTGCCGTTCGAGGGGCCCTGCTACCGCTGCATGTATCCGACCCAGCCGCCGGACGAGCTGGCGCCCGCGTGCAGCGTCGCCGGCGTGCTCGGCGTGCTGCCCGGCATCATCGGCATGCTCCAGTCGAACGAGGTCTTCAAGCTCGTCCTGGGCGTCGGAGAGACGCTCTCCGGCCGACTGCTGATGTTCGATGCGCTGGGCACGAGCTTCGACGAGGTCCGCATCTGGCGCGACCCGGCCTGCCCCGCATGCGGCGAAGGTTCGCGGTGAGCACCGTTCGCATTCCACCGGTCCTGCGCGAGAACACCGGCGGCAGCCGCACGGTCGACGTGACCGGCGCCACCGTGGCCGAGGCGCTGGACGACCTGTTCGGCAGGCATCCTGCCCTCCGCGACCGGGTCACCGAGGATGGTCAGCTGAGCCGCTTCATCAACGTCTACGTCAACGACCGCGACGTTCGGTATCGCGAGGGTCTCGACACGGCGATCGGCAGTGACGACACGATCATCCTCCTGCCCGCCATGGCCGGAGGCTCGCGCTAGACCGATGTCGACGATGGTCGGCGCCGCGCCGGGTCTCGTCGCCGCCATTGGCGATACGCCGATGGTCGAGCTGCGGCGCCTGGCGCCACATGACGGCGTGCGTCTCTACGCGAAGCTGGAGGGCAGCAACCCGACCGGTAGCGTCAAGGACCGCGTGGCGCGCGCCATGATCGACTCGGCGCTGGCCGACGGCTCGCTGAGACCGGGGCAGACGATCCTGGAGCCATCCAGCGGCAACACCGGGATCAGCCTGGCCATGATCGGATCGCGCCTCGGCCACCCGGTACGGATCGTGATGCCGGACAACACGACGCCGGAGCGCGAGCAGGTGCTGCGCCTGTTCGGTGCCGAGATCGTCTTCTCCGCCGGCGCCGAGGGATCCAACGGTGCCATCAGGCTGGCCCGATCCCTGGCCGATGCGGACCCGAGTCTCTTCATGCCGTACCAGTACGGCAACGAGGCGAATCCTCGCGCCCATTTCGAGACCACCGGCCCGGAGATTCTGGAGCAGGTGCCGGAGATCGATGCGTTCGTCGCGGGGCTTGGGACCGGCGGGACGCTGACCGGCGTCGGCCGCTACCTGAAGCGCGAGCGGCCCGCTGTTCGCATCATCGCAGCCGAGCCGATGCCGGGTGAGGGCGTGCAGGGGCTGCGCTCGCTCGAGGACGGATTCATTCCGCCGGTGCTCGACGAATCGGTTCTCGACGATAAGTTCCTGGTCACCAACCGCGACGCGGTGATCGGCCTTCGGCGGCTCCTCCGCGAGGAGGGCGTCTTCGCCGGCCTCTCCTCAGGAGCGGCGATCGCCGTGGCGGTGCGGGTGGCGCGCGAGATGGTGGCTGGATCCATCGTCGTGCTCCTTGCCGACGACGGCTGGAAGTATCACTCCACCGACCTGTGGACACGGGACCTCGACGAGCTCGAGGACGAGCTGGAGGGGTCGCTCCTGTGGTGATCGACGGGCTCGTGATCCCGGTCGCCATCGGGCAGGAGCTGCTGGCGCATGCCCGCCGTGAGCTGCCGAACGAGGCCTGCGGCCTGCTCTCCGGGGACCTCGCGTCCGGGCGGGCGACGGCGTTCCACCCCGCGGCGAACGCGGAGGCCAGCCCGCTCCGCTACAACGTCCACCCCGACGATCTCGTGCGCATCGTCTTCGGCATCGAAGATGATGGCGAGGACCTGGTCGCCATCTTTCACTCCCATACCCTCACGCCGGCCGTGCCGTCCGCCACCGACCGCCGCGAGGCCCAGTATCCGGATGTGTTCTACCTGTTGGGCACCCTCGCCGATCCGGACGCTGGCCCGGCGGCCGCGCTCCGCGCGTGGCGCATCCGGGATGGCGAGAGCTCCGAGGTGGCGCTGCGGGTCGACTGACTCAGCAGTCGAGGCTGTCCTCCGAGAGCACGCTGCGCTCGATCATGTCCACCGAGATATCGGCGCCGCAAGCGCTCCCTTCTTCGTCACCGTCCCGATAGCTCATGACGAACTGGGTCTCGTCCGGTGTCGGAAGCCAGCGCGCGTTCGACAGGTTCAATCCCTGCAGGCGTCCCGGGAAGATCGAGCGGGTCAGCTCGTCGAGGTGGTCGACCAGGGCGGGCGGCAACGCGCGGAGGTCCGTCGAGACGACCTCCACGGTCGCGGTTGCGGGTTCGACCTCGAAGACCCACAGGTCGTCACCCTGGCTCCCGGGGTCCGCACCGGCGATCTCGAGCGTGCAGGTCCGCGGCCCGCAGGAGCCTCCCGCGGTCGTCGTCGTCCACGCCTCACCGTCCAGGGTCAAGATCCGGCCGGCGACCGCTTCGGCGATGGCTTCCGTCTCGAGCTCGTCCGGCACGCCGCCGGGACGGCGAGAGTCGCGCATGGCGGCCAGGATGGAAGCCGCATCGAACGGCCGACCGGGACGGGCATCGGAAAGCGGAGGGCCGGAAGCGGGTGGCTCGGATGCGGAGGCACTCGGGACTGCATCCGCGCAGGAGGTCAGCAGCGTGACGAGCACCGCGCACCCAGGCAGGAGTCGCCTCAAGGCTTGCCGAGAAGCGCGTTGAGCTGGTTCACCACCGAGCTGTTGATGACTGGTGTTCCACCGATCAGGTAGCAGCGCGGTGGGAAGAGCCGCGTCAGCTCGGCGCGCACCGGCGTGGGAATTGTCGTCGTCCCGACGAGGAGCAGCGGGACGCCGGCCCTTCCGGCGGGGGGCACCGCGGAGAGAGCATCGGGGTAGTTCATGCCGGTGGCCAGAAACACCGCCACCGGACGGTTGAAGAAGGCCTTGGAGACGGCAATGGCGGTTTCGTAGCGATTCGCGCCGGCGAGCCTCACCACCCGAGCCGCGGTGTATGCCTGAATCGCCCCTTTCACCGCCTCGCTCACGACGGCCGCGCTGCCTAAGATGTAGATCTTCTGTGGCTTGAGACGGGCCAGCTCGTCGCGGAGCGCCTGGGGCAGCTCGTGACCCTTCGTCAGGAGGACCGGTCCACGGAGCTTGACCGCAGCGGGGCCCGCCGCCAGCGCGTCGGGGAAGCTGTTGCCGGTGGCGACGAACGCCGCCGGTACGCCCGCGGCGAAGACGGAACGGCTGACCGCTGCCGCCGTCGCATACCGATCCGAGCCGGCGAGGCGGGTGACCGGCCCGGCGGTGTAGGCATCGAGCGCGGTGGCGACCGACGGGGACACGGCCGACGGCCCGCCCAGGATCACGATTCGTTGTGGACGGAGCCTGGTCAGCTCGTCGCGAGTGGCCTTGGGCAGGGATTGTGACGTGAGGAGGATCGGCCCTCCCTGGATCCCGGCGGCGACCCCCCCGGCGAGCGCATCGGGGAAGTTGAAGCCGGTGGCCACGTACACGACCGGGACGTTGGTGGCGTACAGCCTGCCGCTGACGGCTGCGGCGGTGCCGTACCGATCTGGACCCGACACGCGGATCGGCGACCCGACGCTCCACTTGGCCCAGGCCAGGCCGTAGCGCTCCGACGTCGAATCGAACCGCGACTGGCGCAGCTCGATGCGCGCCGTGCCGGTGCGGCTGGCGGTGAACTCGACCCACTCGTAGTTGTTGTCGAAGGTGTAGGAGCCGAGCACCGAGCCGCCGGGCTGAACGATGCGCAGGTCGAGGTCGGCGGTGAGCCGGTCGGTGCGGTTCGAGATGGTCGTTCCCGAGGTGCGGCTGTTCCAGGTGAGCACCACCTTCACCTTCTGGCCCGCCACCACCGCGATGTCCTGCGTCAGCGCCTGGCCCTTGGTCACGCTTCCCATCCGGTGGCCGCCGTAGGCCGAGTCCCCGGCGGTCAGCAGGCGGTTCGCCCAGAGCGCCGACGCGGTGCCGGTGCCCTCGTGATCGGCGTTCTTCGAGCCGTCGGGCATCGGCGAGCGGTTGATGGCGCCGGCCATGATGATCGCCCGGGTCGCCTCGGGGCGCAGGGCCAGGCTCGGAAGCCGAGAGATGACCTGCGCGGCCACGCCGGCGACGATCGGGCTGGCGACGCTGGTTCCACTGGCGGTCAGTCCGTTCGCCGTCCGCACGGCGGGGGCAGGTGCCGAGACGTTCGGCTTGTTGTAGTCCCCGTGGGGATTCCACGCCGTCCCGGTGCGGTCGCGGTAATTGCTCCCGTTCGACCCGGGGTAGTACCAGATCCGATCGTCGCTCCGTCCCGCGGAGCCGCGGTCGTCGATGCCGCCGACGGTGAGGACGTTGTACGCCGTCCCCGGCGACAGGATGTCCCAGTGTCCGAAGGTGACGTAGTTTCCCGCGGCGGCCACGGCGAGGCGGCCGTCCTCGTTGACGAGCGCGTCGAAGTAGCGTCGCGCCTCCTCGGAGCCGGTCGCCGTGTCCTGGCCGATGCTGGCATTGATGACGTCCGCGTCACCGCCGCTCGAGCTCGCGGCCCAGTCGGCGGCGGCGATGATCTGGCGGTCCCGCGTGAGCGACGTCCCGCCGCCGCCGGTCGAGGAGCTGACGATCACGGCGCCGGGTGCGACCCCCGGATACGACGCGCTGCGTCCGGCGATCGCCCCGGCGACCCAGGTCGGGTGATCGAACGTGCCGCCGCCCGTGTAGGCCAGGGATCCGCTCGTGCTGCGCGATGACACCACGCGACCCGAGAGATCGCCGCTGTTGCGAACGTTGTGATACTCGACCACGGCAACGCGCACGCCCGCTCCCTGGTCGCCGGTGCCGCTCGTCCAGTTGGCCTGCACCGCGGGGCCGGCGGCTGACATCGCGGTCGTCCAGGTGCGCTCGAGCCCAAGGCTCGAGACGTCCGGCATGCCGGCCAGCTCGTCCACCCGGTCGACCGGCAGGTCGAGGTAGGCCAGCGGCGCGCTGGTCGACGCATAGCCGACGCTGCCACCGAGCGCCTCCGCGTCGAGCCGCAATGATTCGAGCGCCGCGGCCCGCGCCTCCGTCCGAGCCTGTGCCAGCTCGGAGCGGATGATGCGAGCGGCCTCGAGATCGTCGATGAGCGGGCGGCCCCCGTCCCAGGTCAGCTCGGGGTGACGATCAATGACGGCCTGCTCTGCCGCCGCCACATCGACCTCGAGCCACACGCCCACCGCAACGGTCTCGTCCGCCTTGCCGGCCGCCTGCTTCGACGCCACGGCCGATCGCAGCTCGTCATCGGCCTTCGCCTCGAGTGGCGAGACCCTCGACTTCGCCTCCGCGACGCGCTCCACGTGAAGCTGGCCGCCGAGCGCACCGCGTGCCGCCGCGTCCCGATAGACGGCGTGCACCTCTCCCGTCCGATGGTCGACGTACTTCGCGGCCCACAGCGTCGCATCGGTGTGCTCGACGCCGGCGGTGCGCTCGTGGACGAGCTCGAAGTCGTTCGGGACGCCGCCCACCGTCTCGGCCAGGTGCCGTTGACCTTCAACGCTCGGTGGATCCGCTGCCCGCGACGCGCTGGGAACCATGAAGGATCCGACCAGGAGGGCGCTCGCCAGGAAAGGGACGGTGGCGCGCAGGCGGCGGTACGGTTCGCCAGCCCTGGCGTACGGGTGTCCTCTGCGCATGGTTCCCCTCAATGGCGCGACGGCGGGTGACAGTGTCGCATGCCTGTCCATGATGTTGAGGGCACCGGCGCGCGGTCCACAATGGCGCATCGGTGTAGGCTTCGGCCATGACCACCAGCGCCTCAGACGGAGGCCGATTCCTATCACCGGTGTATCGAGAGCGGCTTCAGCGAGCGGCCGCGGAAGGTGCCGATCGCGGCCTGGAGGCGCTCCTCATCACGCCATCGGCCGACTACCGGTATCTGCTCGGCTACCGCGCTCCGGCACTCGAGCGGCTCACCTGCCTGATCGTCCCGGTCGATGGCCATCCCGCCCTGGTGCTGCCCCGCCTGGAGGAGCCCCTCGCTCGCCACGAGCTGGGTGACCTGGCGGAGGACCTCACCCTGGTGCCGTGGGACGAGACGGACGACCCGATCCGGCTGGTGCAGGCGATCGTGGCCGGAGCCCGCCGGGTCGCCGTGCAGGACCAGATGTGGGCGCGCGTGGCGCTCCGCATGCGAGCGGCGCTGGATCCCACCGAGCTGGTCGTGGCCGGTCCGACCATGAGCGCGCTGCGGCGAGTCAAGAGTCCCGAGGAAGTGGAGCGTCTCCGCGCCGCCGGGAGCGCTGCCGACGACGCCATGTGCGCGATCCTCGGCGAACGGCTCTCGGGGCGCACGGAGGCTGATGTCAGTCGTCGGATCCGGGAGCTGCTGCTCGAGGCCGGGCACGACCAGGCGGGATTCGCCATCGTCGCCTCCGGCCCGAACGCCGCCAGCCCCCATCACCTGGCGGGCGATCGGCTTATCGAGAACGGCGACGCACTGGTCCTCGACATCGGCGGGACGCGGGCGGGCTACTGCAGCGACACCAGTCGCACCGCCTTCGTCGGCGAGCCGGAGCCGGAGTTCGCGGCGCTGCATGCGGTCCTTCGCGAGGCCCAGAACGCCGCGTGCGAAGCGGTCCAGCCCGGCGTGGCATGCAGCGAGATCGATTCGGTCGCGCGCGGAATCATCGACGAGGCCGGGTATGGCGAGGCATTCATCCATCGGACGGGACACGGGATCGGCATGGAGACCCACGAGGAGCCCTACATCGTCGCCTCCAACGCGGAGCTGCTCCAGGAGGGTCACGCCTTCAGCGTCGAGCCGGGGATCTACCTCAGGGGCCGATGGGGTGCGCGGATCGAGGACATCGTCGTCTGCACCGACGTCGGCGGCGAACGCCTCAACACCACCTCGACGGAGCTGTACGTCGTCGATTAGCTTCCTGGCCTGGTGCGTCGGCTTGGGCGGGACGGGCGATGTCGGGTCAGCCTCCCTCGCGGTGTGAGCTCACCAGGGCGACCAGCACCTGGTCGATCGCCGCATTCGCCTCGTGGAAGGCAGCCGTGAGGTCCGTCACGTCGGCGGACCGGCGACGCAGGTGTCCGGTGATCGCGTCGAGCACCGGGGAGCGGAAGAAAAGGAACGCCTCGACCGTCTCGGCGAGCGTGAGCCCTGCCCGCGACGCCTCTCCGCCGTAGAGCCCGCCCATCTTCTCGGCCTCGTCGAGCAGGATCTGGCGCTCGGCCTTCTTCGCAGCCGCGACGTACTCGATCACCAGCTGGAAGGTGCGCTGACCCCAGCGCCGGAACTCGTCGCGCTGCTGGGCAGAAAGCCGTGCCTGCCACGGTTGGCTCGCATAGCCCGTCCGCTGTATGCGCCGATGCAGCTCGCCCGCCATCGTCTGCGTCGAATCGGGCAGCCGCTCCATCCCGTAGCGATGCCTTCTCGGCGCGTTGATCATCGCCTCCAGGCTCGACCGCAGGAAGCGCCGATGCCCACCCGGTGTCTGGTAGCTCTGCACCTTGCCGGTGTCCGCCCAGCGTCGCAGGGTGTCCGGACCGACACCGACCAGGCGCGAGGCGGCGCCCAGTGGCAACCAGGGATCGTCCGGATCGTGGGACGGTGGCTGGGCGGGCACGGGGTCGCAGAACCTCCGAAAATCTATGTCGCAGCGTACCGTAGGCGCGTCTGCCGGCGGCGTCAATCGCACGGAGCGACCGCGCCGCTGAGCGGCGATAGCTGAGCCGACGCCCGAACATGTGACGGTCGGCCCCATTGAGCAGCGCATTGCACGCCCACGGAGACTGCACTGGTCACAAACCCGCCGCCTACCGGCGATGGTGCCCGGAGCGGTGTGAGGAGGCGACCAGGCCGTGTGACGGCATCGTTGTGGCTGAGATAGCGCCGCCCAGCGGCGGCGCGAGACCACCCGGCAGCGGCGGGGCGGCGCGGTGGTTCAGGCGGGGAGGCGGGTCAGGTACCTCGAAGGTCGGAGGCAGACATGGCGCCGAGCTCGCCCCACAGGTGGACGAGCGAAGCCATCCCGTCCCGGATGTTGCGCAGGCTCATCCACTCGTTCGGTGCGTGGAAGTTGCCGGTGGGGTTGGCAAACCCGACCATGAGCGTCTTCAGCCCCATCTGCACGTCAAGGGCGGCCACCACGGGGACCGAGCCACCCGAGCGCTGATAGATCGGTGCCCGTCCGAACCCAGCCTCGAGCGCTCGCGCGGCCGGACCGATGCCGGGATGGTCGAGCGGCGTGATGGCCGGTGCGCCGCCGTGGATGATCCTGACCTCGACCCGGACGGTCGGCGGCGCAATCGACGTGAGGTGCGTCTGCATCATGGCCTCGATCTCGCGGTGATCCTGGTCGGGGACGAGGCGGGTGGAGATCTTGGCGGCGGCCCATGCGGGAATGATCGTCTTGGCGCCCTCGCCCTGGTAGCCGCCCCAGATGCCGTTGATGTCGAGGGTCGGTCGGGCGGAGAGCCGCTCCAGCAACGAATGCCCTCGCTCACCTTCCATCGGCGCCGGGACGCCGGTCTCATCGGCCCAAACCGCCTCGTCGAAGGGGAGGGCGGCGTACGAGGCGTGCTCGTCATCCGTCAGGTCGTGCACTCGATCGTAGAAGCCCGGCAGGGCAATGCGGCCATCCTCATCGGTGAGGGAGGCGAGCATCCGGACGAGCACGTTCGCCGGATTGTCGACACCGCCGCCGTACTGCCCCGAGTGCACGTCCTGTCGGGGCCCGTGCACGCGAATTTCCCAGTAGGCGATGCCGCGCAGCCCGTAGCCGATGGCCGGCGTTCCCTCGTCGTCGAACGTGTCGCCATCCGAGACGACGCACACGTCGGCCTTCAACAGGTCGCGGTTCGCCGCGATGAAGCTCTCGATCGGCTCGGAGCCGACCTCCTCGTCTCCCTCGAAGAAGAAGCGCAAGTTGATCGGGAGGCGTCCGGCCGTGGCCAGCCACGCCTCCGCCGCCTTGAGATGCATGAAGAGCTGACCCTTGTCGTCGCCGGACCCGCGGGCATAGATGCGTTCCTCCTCGTGGCGGGGCTCGAACGGCGGATGAGCCCACTCGTCGAGCGGATCGGCCGGCTGGACGTCGTAATGGCAGTAGACCAGAACGGTGGGAGCGTCGTCGCCGGCCTTCATCCACTCGGCCGTCACGATCGGGTGCGCGCTGGTCTCGTGCAGCGTCGCCCGCTCCACGCCGAACCGGGTGAGCTCGTCGGCGATCCATTGCGCGGCGCGCCGGACCTCGTCGTTGCGGCCGGGATCGGCCGAGACGCTCTCGATGCGCAGGAACTCGTCGAGCTGGACGAGGTGGGCTGCGTCGTGCTCGCGCAGATACGCGACGGCGCCGACGGTGGCGTCTGCGGCCGTTGCCGGGAAATCGGTCTGGTTCGTCATGAACGCCATGGTAGACCGATGGCACCGCGCGCAACCCATGGGCCTCGGAGGGCGTCTCCCACGCATCAACCCCGCTCGGAGACCACGATGCATTCGTTCCTGCCACGCGGCCTGATCGCCGCAGCGCTCGCGACCGCGACCCTCCTCGCGCCGGTTGCCACGGTCCATGCCTGTTCCTGCGCCGCCTTCGGTACGACCGCCGATGCGGTCGCCGCGGCCGACCTCGCATTCGTCGGTACGGTTGCCGGAACGGCGCCGGGCGGAGAGGACCCGATGATGGGCGTGCCGCTCGTCCGATACGCGTTCGAGGTCGAGCGCGCGTCGCAGGTCACTCCAGCCGTGGTCGAGGTCGCTGCCCTTGACGATGGTGGGGGACCGAGCTGCGGGTTTACCTTTGGCGTCGGTGAGCGCTGGCTCGTCGTCGCGACGAGCGAGGGCGGCTCCCTCCGCTCCAATCTCTGCAGCGGGAACGTGCCGGTCGAGGGCATCGGCGAGGCGGAGATGGCGGACCTGGTCGCCCTGCTGCCGGTCGAGCCGGAGCCGACGAGCCCGCCCCCTGCTGCCGCACCCGCCGCCTCGCCGTCGGACGCTGGCGTCGGGATGCCTCTCCTGGCCGTGCTCGTCGGATTGGCAGCGACGGGCGCGCTCATCGCTGTCATGGTTCCTGCCCTGAGGAGGGGAGGCTCTAGGTGAAGACCCCCAGGACGAAGCCGCCGAAGAGCGCCAGCGCCAGCGCCGGCACAAGGCTGGCGACACGGAGGAACAGGGGCCAGCCGGGTTCGCCGGCGAAGGCGTAGGCCGGGATCGAGATCGGGAAGAGCAGGACCGCCGCCGACCAGCCGATCCGGGCCCGGCCGCTCAGATCGGGCCGCTCCTCCACGTCGAGCCAGTAGGCGGCGACCATCAGGAAACCGCCGACCGCGAGCACCGTGAAGAGCGTCCAGATCAACGGGAGCATTGCGGAGCCGATGCTAGCGCGTCACCGTTCGCCGGCCCGACGCGCGATGTCGTCCGCCCCGTTGAGGATGTCCGTGAGGAAGCCGAGCGGCCGCCGGCGTGGAATCCGTGGCTCGCGCTCGGGCAGGAGCTCGGCGACGCCATCCCGGATGCGAGCCTCGAGCGCGGCTCGCGCCGCTCGTCCGCGAACGCCATCGGTCCCGATGGCCGCCCCGAACCGGATCTCGATCCGTCTGCGGAACCACAGGTCGGTGCTGCCCACGATGGCGCACGGCACCACCGGCACGCCCGCCGCGACGGCGAAGGCCGCTGCCCCCTCCTCGAAGGCCAGGAGCTCCCTCTCGCGGAAGCCGATCAGTCCCTCGGCAAAGATGCCGAGCACGCCACCGGCCTCGTAGACCCGGCGCACCGCCCGGACGGCTGACGTCAGGGTCGTCTTCTCCGGGTTGTAGGGGATGACGCCACCAAAGAAAGCCATGACGCGATTCTTGAAGCCGCGGCTGAAGTCCGCCTCGCGGGGTCCGAACCATGTGATCCGTGGCTCGACCGGCACCACCGACAGGACGAGGAGCGGGTCGAACCCGTTGTGATGGTTCGACACGACCTGGAACGGCGGCTCCGGCCAGTGGTGGAGGCCGCTGACACGCATGTCGAAGAGCGTTCGCATGACCGCGCGATTCAGGCCCCACATGAGCCGATAGCGTGGCGTGACCGCCACGCTCAGCTGGCGGGGTCCTGTCCGCCGGGCTCGATCCCCCGGGCGGGTCATGCAGCCACCACGGATGCCGCCGTCGGCCGGTCGTCCTCATCCTCTCGCCGGCGCGGGTCGACCCGCGTGAGCGCGAGCGCCGAGAGGGCGATGAACCCGGCCGCGACCCCCATCGCCACGCGCGGCCCGGCCGCATCACCGAATCCCGCAGCCACCATGTCCTGGACCGGGCCGGCGACGATGATGAAGACCGGCCCTGCCATCGCGGTCCCGGCGTTCAGGATCCCCATGTACCTGCCGGCAGTGGCTTTCGGGATCACATCGGCCATGAGCGCCCAGTCCGCCGACAGGAAGATCCCCATCCCGATCCCGAATGGGACCCACGAGGCGATGGCAAGCTCGGGAGACGGCGCCAGCGCGACCCCCAGGAGGCCGATCCCGGCGATCACCGCAGCGGCCCAGATCACCGGCCGACGGCCGAAGCGGTCCGAGAGGCGGCCACCCGGGATGGCGGCGATCGCGGTCGAGACACCCACGATGGCGGTGGCGAGAAAGACCGTCGCGTCCGCGTCATCGTCGCTCAGCCCGTGTGACCGGCGGAAGTAGCCGATGGCGATCAAGGTCGCGTTGTAGGCGCCGAGGAAGAGGAGCCGCACGAGCAGCAGCCACAGCACGTCCCGCTGCTGGAGGATGTCGCGTCCCCACGCCGAGAGGGCGATCTGCCGCCACGGACGGGTCCGCTTCGGTGCCGAGCGTCCCTCGTCCACGGTGGCGATCAGGACCACCATCGTGACCACCTCGACGACCCCGAGCGCAAGCGTCGCCAGCGCGACGTTGTCGATGATGCCGCCGACGGTGGCGATCCCGACTCCCGCGATCGTGCCGAGCGTCAACATCAGGCCCATCAGGCCGCTCGCAGTGCCGACCTGCTTCGCCGGGACGAGATCCGGCACGTAGCCCTGGAACGGGCCCTGAGCGAAGTTCGAGCTGACCTGGAGCAGGAAGTAGAACGCGACCATCGCCAGGAAGTCGTTGTTGTAGGCGATGCCCGCCAGGAAGACGACGTCCAGGAGGCTGCCGATGACGATGTATGGCTTGCGGCGGCCCCAGCGCGTGGCCGTGTAGTCGCTGATCACCCCGACGGTCGGCTGGATGATGATCGGCGCGATGGCACCGGCCAGCATGATGACGGCGAGCAGCGTTCCCTGCGTGTCGCGGCTCAGGTCGTCGAGCCTGCCGGGGATGATGGTGATGTTCAGCCCGCCCCAGATGGTCTGGATGCCGAACCAGTAGATCGACAGCGTCACGAGCTGCGAGAGCGGCAGGCTGATCCGGGATCGGTCTGGCGTCGCCTCGGTCATCGGTCCATCCCGCGGTGCATGTGCGAACCCTAGGCCGTCGCGGGCTCGTTGGCCATAGGTTGCTGAATGGCGGGAGACGGACCGATACGGCGCGATCCGGTCATCGCTAGGCTCAGCGCTTCATGTCCAGCAATCCGGACGAGGACCGGCTCATCGTCCTGCGCCATCCGGACCTGCGCCGCTACCTGACGGCACGGTTCCTTGTCGGCATGGCGACGCAGGTCCAGACGGTCGCCGTCGGATGGCAGGTCTTCAGCGTCAGCGGCGACCCGTTCGACCTGGGCCTCGTGGCGCTCTCGCAGTTCCTGCCCTTCATCTTGCTCATCCTGCCGGCAGGTCACGTCGCGGACCGATACGACCGCCGACGCGTCCAGCTGCTCACCTATGCGCTCCTGGCGGCGTGCGCGGCGGCACTTCTGGCGATCTCCATGGCCGGGGTGACGAGCACGGCGCCGGTCTTCGGCGTGATGGTGCTGTTCGGCATCGCGCGGGCCTTCAACCAGCCGACCGGCCAGGCGCTCCTCCCGAACCTCGCGCCGATCGGCCTCTTCCCTCGGGCGGTCGCGCTCAACTCGTCGCTCGGCCAGGTCGCGACCATCGTCGGTCCGGCTATCGGAGGTGCCCTGGTGGTGTTCGGCGTGGAGTCGGCGTATGCCCTCTCCGTCGCGCTTTTGGTGGCCGGAGTCCTGCTCGTCTCCGGCCTGCGCGGCGGCGGACGCGACGAGCGCTCGCGCGAGCCGGTTTCATGGGCGACGCTCCTGTCGGGCGTCACGTTCGTTCGCTCGCGCCCGATCGTGCTCGGCTCGATCTCGCTCGACCTGTTCGCGGTGCTCTTCGGTGGCGCGACGGCGCTGCTGCCGATCTATGCCGGCGAGATCCTCGATGTCGGGCCGATCGGACTCGGCGTCATGCGTGCGGCCCCCGCGGTCGGTGCTGCTCTGCTGGCCGCAGTGGTCACCGTGCGGCCGATCCAGCGCCACGTCGGACGCTGGATGTTCGGCGGCGTGGCGGCGTTCGGCGTCGCGACGATCGTCTTCGGGTTGTCGACGAGCCTGGCGCTGAGCCTCGTCGCGCTGGTCGTGATGGGCGCCGGCGACATGGTGAGCGTCTATATCCGCCACCTGCTGGTGCAGCTCGAGACGCCCGACGAGATCCGGGGGCGCGTGAGCGCGGTGAACTCCGTCTTCATCGGCGCCTCGAACGAGCTCGGCGAGTTCGAATCGGGCGTCACGGCAGCCTGGTGGGGAATCGTGCCGGCGGTCGTCATCGGCGGCGCCGCCACGATCGCCGTGGCGGTCGCCTGGTCGCGCCTCTTTCCCGTCCTGCGGCGTCTCGATCGCTTTCCGGATCCTGAGACGTGAGCCTCGATGGAGAGCGAGGCGGCAAGCGTGCCGGGACTTCTGAGCCGCGAAGGGATCGGCGCTAGAATCCCCGGGTGATCGACCCCATCGCTTTCGAGATCGGCCCGCTCCAGCTGCACTGGTACGGGATCATCATCGCCAGCGCAGTGCTCATCGCCGCGCTGCTCGGCGCCCGGGTCGCCAGCTGGCTCGGCGAGAACCCCGAGGATGGCTGGTCGATGCTGCTGCTGGTCGTGATCACCGGCGTCATCGGCGCACGGATCTACCACGTGATCCACCTCTGGAACGATTACTACAGCCAGAACCTGGCGGCCATTCCGCAGATCTGGAACGGCGGCATCGGCATCCCCGGCGCGCTTGCCGGCGGGGCGGTCGGGATCCTGGTCTACACCCGCTCGAGGGGCATCAGCACCGCGCGCTGGCTCGACGTCTTCGCCCCGGCAGCGCTGCTGGGCCAGGTCATCGGCAGGCTCGGGAACTTCGTCAACCAGGAGCTGTACGGCCCGCCGACCTCGCTGTGCGGCGTCGACTACCCGGTCTGCCTGCCGTTCGGCATCCCGATCGATGCGGCTCACCGTGTGCCACCCTGGGACCCGACGACGTACCCGGTCGAAACCACGAGCTTCGTCCCGCTCTTCGCCTACGAGATGGCGCTCAACTTCATCGGGATGCTGGTCATCCTCTTCGCGATCCGCCGGTTCGGCCCGCGTCTGTTCGCCGGCGACGCCGCGCTGATGTACATCATGTGGTACGGAGCCGTGCGGACCGGGCTCGAGTCGTACCGGGTGAACAACTGGACGATCCTGGGCGTGCCCACGGCCATGTGGGTCGGCATCATCGGATTCCTTGCTGCCGGCGCGTGGCTGATCTACAGGCACCGGCGCGGCTGGGGCTCTCCCATGATCAGGCCGGCCGAGGATCGTGCCGCCGATGCGCCATCCGTCCCGCAGCCGCATCCGGAGGCGAGCGCTGGCTGAGCGCCCGGGCGGGATCCTGCCCGATGTGACCGCCGCGGTCGGTGCCACGCCGCTGGTGGCGCTGGACCGCCTGGCCGCCGGCGTGCGGCCGCGGATCGTGGCCAAGCTGGAGCACATGAATCCGGGCGGGTCGGTCAAGGACCGCATCGCGATGCCGATGATCGAGGCCGCCGAACGAGCGGGCCTGCTGAAGCCCGGCGGCGTGATCGTGGAGCCCACCAGCGGCAACACCGGGGTCGGCCTGGCGCAGGCGGCGGCGGTGAAGGGCTATCGCTGCATCTTCGTCATGGCCGACAAGCAATCCGAGGAGAAGCGCGCGCTGCTGCGCGCGTACGGCGCCGAGGTGGTCGTCTGTCCGACGGACGTGGATCCGTCGGACGAGCGCTCCTACTACCGTGTCTCGGATCGCCTGGCGCGCGAGACGCCGGGGGCGTGGAAGCCGGACCAGTACTCGAATGCCGCGAATCCCGAGGCCCACTACGCCACGACCGGTCCCGAGATCTGGGACGCGACCGGTGGCCGGATCACGCACCTGGTCGTGGCGCTCGGCACTGGCGGAACGGTTTCGGGGGCGGGGCGCTACCTTCGTGAGCGGGACGCTGGCATCGTCGTCGTCGGAGCCGATCCGGAAGGGTCCGTGTACTCGGGAGACACGCCCGGGCCGTATCTCACCGAGGGCGTCGGCGAAGACTTCTGGCCTTCGACCTATGATGCGCGCGCTTCTGACGTCGTGGTGCGCGTGACTGACCGCGACTCGCTGCTCATGGCGCGCGTGGCGACCGCCCGCGAGGGCATCCTGATGGGACAGTCGTGCGGCACGGCGCTGTGGGCCGCGCTCCAGGTCGCCCGCGACGTGGACGACGCCGCTGCGCTCTTCGTGGTGATCCTTCCCGACAGCGGTCGCAACTACGTCGGCAAGCTGTACGACGACCGCTGGCTGCGCGAGAAAGGCCTGCTCGGTCCTTACGAGGAGGTTGTCGACTACGACTGGCGGGCGACGTCACCCGCGGTCGTGCTGCGCGGCAAAGAGATCCCGCGGCCGTCGGATTCCGTCGACGCCGGCTAGGGCACCCGGG
>JBHENV010000073.1:0-10208 GCA_046261895.1 Candidatus Limnocylindria bacterium | reverse complement strand
TCCGAGATCCTGAGCTCGGGCTGGTGGGACATCTTCGGAGGGCGGTTCAGCTTCACGCTGGACAACTACGCCCAGGTGCTCGGCTCGCAGGGCATGCTCGACGCATTCATCAACAGCGTCTCGATCACCGTCCCATCCACGATCTTTCCGGTGATTCTCGCTGCCCTGGCGGCGTTTGGCTTCGCCTGGATCGACTTTCCGTTCCGCGACACGCTCTTCCTGGTGGTCGTCGGCCTGCTGCTCGTGCCCCTCCAGATGACGCTCATCCCGCTCGTCGAGCTGTTCGCGTCGCTGGGCATCTTCGGCACCTTCATCGGGCTCTGGGTGGCGCACACCGCGTTCGCGCTGCCATTCGGGATCTTCCTGCTGCGCAACTTCTTCATCACCCTGCCGCGCGATCTCATCGAGGCCGCGCGGATCGACGGCGCGGGCAACGTGAAGATCTTCCGGATGATCGTGCTGCCACTCTCGGTTCCGGCGCTGGCGAGCTTCGCCATCTTCCAGTTCCTGTGGACCTGGAATGACCTGCTCATGGCGCTCGTCTTCGCACCACGGCCGGGCGGCCTGCCGATGACGACGCAGGTGAGCAGCCTGCTCGGCACGTTCGGTACCGAATGGCACCTGCTGGCGGCCGCCTCGTTCCTGATCATGACCGTGCCGCTCATCGTGTTCTTCAGCCTCCAGCGCTACTTCGTCCAGGGGCTGCTCGCGGGCTCCGTGAAGTAAGCGTGGCGGCGCTCCGCGTCGTTAGCTGGAACATCCGCGCCGCCATCGGGCCGGGGCCTTTCCCGGACCGATGGTGGTCACGCATCGACGCCGATCGCCTGCGGGCGATCGGCGACTTCCTTTCCGGCCTCGAGCCCGATCTGATCGCGCTCCAGGAGGTGGCGCTGGCCAGCCGCAACGGCGACCTCGTGGACAATGCCGGTGACCTGGCGCGGCAGCTCGGGATGGAGGTGCGCTACGGCGCCGTCCGCACGTTCGGCGCGACCGAGGATGACACCCCGATCGGCGCCGGCTGCTTCGGCAACGCCCTGATCACGCGACTCACGGTTCGCTCGGCACGGACGGTGGCCCTGCCGGCAGCGCCGATGGAGGCGCTCATCGAACCGTCCGGCAGCCCTCACCGAGGCGCCGGCGTCCGATACGCCGATGCGCCTCTCACCATCCGGGAGCCCCGCTGCCTGCTGCTCGCCGAGCTGGAGGGCCTGGCGGTCGGGTGCTGCCACTTCAGCCATGTCGGATCCGGCGAGCGGCTGCTGCAGGCGGCGGCAACCGTGGCCGCCTTCGGCGTCGCATCGCCGGCGCTGCTGCTGGGCGACCTGAATGCCCCGATCGAGGCGCCGGAGCTCGCCCCGTTCACCGACTGGGACGATGCGTTCGAGGTCCCCGCGGGTGACGATCTGCGCATCTCGACGGATGACGGTTGGCGGATCGACCACATGCTGTCACGCGGCGCATCGGTCCGCGGCTGTCGGGTCGTCCGCGAGTCCGGGGACCTGAGCGACCACTACCCGGTCGTCGCCGACGTGATGACGGACCCGTAGCTCGGAGCCGTAGCTCGGACCCGCCGTTGAGCGGCGTCAACTCAGCACGGGACGGCCTCCCGCCGGTCGTTGGGCTGGTCTCGAGGCGCCGGGGCATGATCGGCGCCGCGGAGCGGCGATATGACCGCCCGGACGGACCATCTCGAGCAGCCAGGCCCAGTTAGCGCCGCTGAGCGGCGGGATGAACTGGTACGGCAACAACCGGCATCCGGCATGCACAACCCAGCGGCATCTACGTCATTCGCCGTAGGCGCTGTCCAGCATGGACCCGGTAGGCTCCGACGATATGACCCCTGACGCGACTGCCCGCCAGACGATCATCCACCTCGTACCGCACACGCACTGGGATCGGGAGTGGTACCGCCCCTTTCAGAGCTTTCGGATGCAGCTCGTCGACCTGGTCGACCGCGTGCTGGAGATGCTCGAGGCCGAGCCTGAGTTCACCTTCACGCTCGACGGCCAGTTGGCGACGATCGACGACTACCTGGAGATCAGGCCCGAGCAGACCGATCGGTTGAAGCGCCACGTGGCTAGCGGGCGGTTGGCGATCGGCCCATGGCAGATCCTGATGGACGAGTTCCTCGTGAGCGGCGAGACGATCGTCCGCAACCTCGAGATGGGGTGGAGACGGGCGCTCGACTTCGGTGAGCCGATGCACGTCGGATACCTGCCCGACATGTTCGGCCACGTCGCCCAGATGCCGCAGATCCTGCGCATGGCCGGCCTGAGCGATGCTGTCGTCTGGCGCGGGGTTCCCGCCGCCGTCGATCGCCACGCCTTCCGATGGGAGGCCCCCGACGGTTCATGGGTGCGGGCCGAGTACCTCCCCTCCGGCTACGGCAACGCTGCAGGGATGTTCGCGGTCACGGACCGGCTCGACGCGGCAGCGGCGCGCTTCCTGGAGTGGGCTCGTCCGTGGTACGGGGACGATCCCGTGCTCGGCATGTATGGCACCGACCACACGGCGCCGGTTCCCGAGCTGGCCGGGCTGGTCGGCCGGCTGAACGAGGTGCAGGACGCGTCGAACATGCGGATCGGCACGCTCTCGCAGTACATCGCCGGTGCGCCGGCGCTCACCTCGGACGACCCGTGCTGGCGCGGCGAGATGCGCTCGGGGGCGCGCGCGAACGTGCTGATGGGCGTGGCCAGCGCGCGGATCGACATCAAGCAGGCAGCCGGGCGTGCGGAGACGCTGCTCGAGCGCTACGCGGAGCCGCTCAGCTCCCTCCACCTCGGCGCCGAGGCATGGCCGGCCCCGTTCCTTGCGCTGGCCTGGCGCAAGGTGGTCGAGAACAGTGCCCACGACTCGATCTGCGGCTGCAGCGTCGATCCGGTCGTCAGCCAGGTCCTCGTACGCTTCGCCGAGGCGGAGCAGATCGCCGCAACGCTGACGCGACGAGCGGCCGCCGCGATCGGCATGGCGATCCCGCGAGGTACGGTGGGCGTGCTGAATCCATCACCCACCGCCCGAGCAGGGCTGGTCGAGGCTGAGCTGCCCATCCCCGAAGCGTGGGGATCGGTCGCGCTCGAGCTGCCCGACGGCAGCTGGGTCGCGACCCAGGAGCTGGATCGCAAGGAGCCGATCCTGCTCGACGTCTCGCTTCTCGGTCGCGAGGTGGACGACCTGTTCCGACGCTTCCACGGCCGCGAGATCTTCGACCACGCCTGGAACGGCTACGCCGTCGATGGCCACCTGCTGACACTCGAGGTCGACACCGATCCCGACCCGGTGTGGCTCGACGTGGACGGCCTGCGAGCCGACGTGGTGGCCACCATGCGTGCCGAGCCGAATCAGACCTGGCGGATCAGGATCATGGCGAGGCCGCGACGCAGGCTCGCCGCCTCCGTCAACGCTCCGGCCCTCGGGTGGACCGCGGCCACGGCGGTCGAGGGCACCGGCGAGCTGGCGAACCCGGTCAGCGTCGAATCCGGCGGCCGGGCGATGACGAACGACCTGCTGACGGTGACGGTGGCGGACGACGGAACGCTGCGCCTGGAGACGGCCGAAGGGGTTGTCACCGAGGGGGTGGGGCGCATCGTGGACGGCGGCGACTTCGGCGATTCCTACAACTACGGCGCGCCGGCCTCGGAACGGCTGGTCGATGCGGCGTCAGCCGTCGCTGTGACGACCGTCCTCGCCGGCCCCGTGCGCGGTGCGATGACGATCGTGCGGCGTTATGCGTGGCCGACCGGCATGCTGACGGATGGATCGGCGAGAGCCGGCGAGAGCCAGCCGACCGATGTCGCGATGGAGGTCGAGCTGCGCGCCGGCGAGCCGTTCGTGCGGATCGCCCTCGCGTTCGACAACCACGCCGACGACCATCGCGTTCGCTTCCACGCGCCACTCCCCCGCCGTTCGGAGGTCTCCCACGCCGAAGGTCAGTTCGCGGTCGTTGAGCGCGGCATGCTCGCCGAAGGTGGCTACCGCGAAGAGCCGCTTGCGACCTACCCGGCCCACGGCTGGGTCGATGCCGGCGGGCTGGCGATCCTGCTGATCCACCTGGCGGAGTACGAGCTGACCGATGCGACCGACGCCGCCTCCGGTCGTGAGCTGGCCGTCACAGCGCTCCGCTCGATCGGCCTCATCAGCCGCAACGACAATCCCTACCGTCAGGACCCCGCCGGCCCGGCGCTCGCCATCCGGGACGCCCAGATGCGCGGTCCGCGGCGGATCGAGTTCGCGCTCTACCCGCACCGCGGTGGCTGGCAGGAGGGTGGTGTCACGAGCGCCGCGGAGCGGTATCGCCACCCGTTGGTGGCGGCGTCGGGATCGGGAGCATCGGATGGCACCGTTCCGCACGGCGCGGGAGCCGATGCCCTGCGTCTCACCGGAGACGAGCTGGTCCTCGCCTCGCTTCGACGCCGCGACCGCGACTGGCTCGAGGCCCGGATCGTCAACCTCGCCGCGGATCCGCGGACGGCCGAGCTCGGGCCTGGAATCGTCGAGGCGCGCGAGACGGATCTCCGGGGCCAGCCCGGCGCTGCGCTGGCGGTCGAGACCGATGGCCTGCTGCGCCTCGACCTGGGTGGATGCGAGATCCGCGCGGTGCAGCTGCGCCGTCGCGAGACGGCGCTCGAGCGGGCCGATCTGCTCGACGCGGCCGGACCGCGCCAGAACGCGTGAAGCGCGGTAGGATTGCCCATCTCGTCACGCCGAACGAAAGCTAGCGCACGGAGGATCATCCGGTGGAGCTCGAGCAGCAACTGGCATCGGTCCCGCTTCTCGCGGGTCTCGATCGCCGCATCCGGCGCCGCCTCGCCGAGACCGGAAAGCGACGCACGTACGCCCAGGACGAGGAGATCGTCCGGGAGGGCTCGACCGGGACAGCGCTGTATATCATCCTGCGCGGCGAGGGGCGCGTCGAGCGCGGCGGCGAGCGCCTCGGTGCCCTTTCCGCCGGCGATTTCTTCGGCGAGCTGGCGCTGATCGAGGAGCATCCGCGGTCGGCATCGGTGATTGCCGCGACCGAGACGGAGTGCCTCCTCTTCCCGGCCTGGGAGTTCACGGCACTCCTCCAGGAGCATCCCGAGATCGCGGTGCCGATCATGCGAGCGCTCATCCAGCGGATCCATCGACGCGAGCATCACGGGGCCTGACCCCGACCCATGGGCGTTCGGGCCGTCCTCGAGGTCGCCCCGAAGCGTGCCTTTGCCAGCGCGCTCGACTGGCCCGGCTGGTCTCGCGCAGGTCGGACCCCTGAGGACGCGCTCGAGGCGCTCGTCGCCTACGGGCCTCGCTATGCCGCGGTCACGCGCCGCGCGCGGGTCGCCTTCGATCCCCCGACGGTTGTCCGCGACATCGAGGTTGTCGAGCGGCTGACGGGCGGCGGCGGTACCGAGTTCGGTGTTCCCGGCCTCGCCGGCTCGACCGAGGACGACCCCCTTCCCGATGCCGAGCTGAAGCGACTCCTCGCCCTGCTCCGGGCGACCTGGTGGACCCTCGACACGGTCGCCGAGACGGCCGTCGGCGTCGAGCTGGCGAAAGGCCCACGCGGCGGGGGCCGGGACCTTGGCAAGATCCTGGGTCACGTACGCGAGTCGGAGGTCGCCTACCTCGGAAAGCTCGGGTCAAGGGCACCGCAGCCCCAGGAACCCCGTGACGCCTTCGCCGATGCGGTCACCGCGAATGCCAGGGGCACGCCCGTGGCCAATCCGAACAAGGTTCGAACGCTCTGGTCGCCTCGATACGCGGTCCGTCGCGCGGCGTGGCACGTGCTCGACCACGCCTGGGAGATCCAGGACCGCTTGACCCAGTCTCGGGTCAGGTCAGGCGCGTGAGGATCGCCTCGCGGTCGAAGATCCAGTTGCCGATGACGAGCGAGACCCCGAGCAGGAGCGCGACCACGAGATCCCCGATCAGCACCTGCTGCATCGTGAACGACGCCTGGCCGCTGAAGAAGCCGGCGACCGCGACCCCGATGACCGGAAGCACGATGAACCCGCCGATCTGCTGCGCCGTCCGTGCGTCGTGCACCCGGGACGACACGATGATGCCGAGCAGCACGCTCAGCAGGCAGATGAGCGGCACCAGCGTCAGCATCGCGACCTGCCACACGTCATTGAAGATGAGGCGCGTGAGGGCGGGATCGGCGATCGCGCCGTTCACCAGCCCGTACAGCACGAAGACGCCCCATGTGGCCAGCACGGCCGGCGCGGCGGCGCTCAGGGCCTTGCCGATGAGCAGCTCACTGACCTCGATCGGCGTCGCCAGCTGCGGTTCCAGGGAGCGCGCCGTCTTCTCGCCGATGACCGATTGGGTCGCGATCGCCATCGGCACCATGGCCGGAATGAGCAGGAAGTAGGCCATGAAGTTGAGGACGATGAACCCCTGCGCCGCCAGCTTCGGCGGCAGATTCGGGAACTGCGTGAGGTACTGCTCGATCTGCCCCAGCTGCGCGGGGTCCAGATCGTTGAACTGGATGAACGCGACGATACCGGTCGGGATCGAGGCGAACACGAGCGCCGGAAAGACGACCGCTCCCAGCAAAAGCCGATTCGCGAACAGGTCGCGCACCTCTTTGCCGAGCACCGCCGCGATCATGCCGGGTCGCATCAGGCGGCCTCCACGATCCGCGCATCGCGCGTGGCGGCCTCGCCAACGAGGTCGAGGTAGACCTGTTCGAGCGTGGCGACCTCCTCGTTGACGGCCACGATACGCGCGCCGGCGTGGACCAGCGCCCGCACCAGCTCGGGGTTATCGCCGCGCGGGTCGCGCACCTCGATCAGCAGCGAGCCGTCGGACGCATGGGCGCCCTCCACGAACGGCAGCTCGGCGAGCATGTCAAGGAAGGACTCCGGCCGTCGGGCACCGACGACCTCGATGCGGACCGATGCGGACCGGCCCTGCCGGCGCAATCGCGATGGCGTATCGACCAGGAGCAGCGTGCCACGCATGATCCCGATTCGATCGCACAGCCGCTCGGCCTCGTCGAGGTTATGCGTGCAGACGACGACCGAGCGGCCTGCGTCGCGCAGGGTCGCCACGAAGTCACGCACCGTCTTGGCGGCTGAGGGATCGAGCGCGCTCGTCGGCTCGTCGAGGTACACGACCTCCGGCTCGTGGAGCAAGGCGCGCGCGATCGCCACCTTCTGGCGCATCCCCTTGCTGAAGCCGCCGACGCGCCGGTCGCCGGCATCGGGAAGGCCGACGATCTCGAGGTATCGGTCCACTGCCCGCCGCAGGTTCGCGCCGCGCAGGCCGTAGAGCCGCCCGTAGTAGCCGAGGTTCTGGCGGGCGGTCAGCTTGTCGTGCAGGCCGGGCGCCTCCGTCAGGACGCCAGTGGTGGCCCGAATGCGCTGGGAGTCAGGTCCGAGCTCGAGCCCGTTGACACGAGCCGTGCCATCCGACGGACCGATGAGGCCCGCCAGCATGCGGATCGAGGTCGTCTTGCCTGCCCCATTCGGGCCGAGGATGCCGAAGATCTCGCCATCTCCCACGGTGAACGAGAGGTCGTGGACGGCCGTCAACGCCTTGAATTGCTTCGCGAGCCCGAGTGCCTCGATCATCGACTTCGCGCCCGGGTCAGGAGCTCGCCAAGCCGGTCCCAGACGCCTCCCCGGCCGTTCCCGTTGCCGTTGCCGTTCGCCGCCGCAGCCCCCGAGAGGGCGCGCTCGAAGCCGCGGGCGTCACTGCGCTCGTCGGCGACGATCCTGCCGTCCGAGAGGCGCACCACCCGGTCGGTGGCGCCGGCAATGCCCGCATCGTGGGTCACGATGATGATCGTCACGCCGCGCTCCCGGTTGAGGCCGCGCAGGGTGGCCATCAGCGTCTCGGAGGTCGCCGAGTCGAGCTCGCCGGTCGGCTCATCGGCCAGGATGACCGCGGGCGCGTTGACGAGCGCCCGGGCGATCGCCACGCGCTGCTGCTCGCCGCCCGACAGCTCGGTCGGCCGGTGGCCGGCTCGAGGCCCCAGCCCAACCAGGTCGAGCAACGCCTCTGCCTCCTGCCGGCCATTCGGCCGACGGGGGCCGTAGCGGAGCGGCAGCATCACGTTCTCGAGAGCGGTCAGCGTCTGGATCAGGTTGAATTCCTGGAACACGAAGCCGATGCGCTCCCGCCGGATGGTGGCCAGCTCCCCGTCGGATGCGCCGATGACGCTGCGCCCATCGATCGCGACGCCCCCATCGGTCGGGCGCAGCAGGCAGCCGAGCAGGTCCAGCAGCGTCGTCTTGCCCGAGCCCGATCGGCCCATGATGGCCATGAACTCCCCCGCCTGGACCGTGAGCGTGACGCCGTCCACCGCCCGCACTTCCGAAGCGCCGCGGCGGTACACCTTGCTGAGGTCCGTCGTCGAGAGCATCACGTCATTCATCGTCGAAGGCCTCGCTCCATCGAGGAAATCGCGCAGGAGCGGTCCTCCACATGCGACTCCCACGGTGCACCGAGGGCTCCGGAGCACGAAACGCGCGCCGCCGTGGGGCTCATGCTCGCAAGGCCTCGATACAGTGCGGCCATCGCGCACAGACGGCTGCTCAGGACAGATTGCCTCGATGTGTCGAGATTCCTCATTACGTGCTGCGCAGCGCGGTGACCGGGTCGAGCCGTGCCGCCCGTAACGCCGGGTAGATGCCCGCCAGCGCGCCGAGGATCGTGGCGAACAGGAACGAGCGCAGCAGGAGCATCGGCGTCAGCAGGAAGACGCTGGTGCCGGATCCGGCCGTCTGCGCATTCAGGATTGCGACCAGCAGTGCTCCGAGACCGAGACCGATCAACCCGCCGATCGCGCCGAGCAAGGTTGCCTCGAGCACGAATTCGCGGAGGATGGCCCCGGTCGGCGCGCCGACCGCCTTCTTGATGCCGATCTCGCGCACTCGCTCGCTGACGGTCATGACCATCGTGTTGATGACCGAAAGGCCGCCCACGATGACGGCGATGACGCTGGCCCCGACGATGATCAGGTTGAACACGATGGTGGCCTGTCCGATCTGGTCGGCCACTTCGGCCGGCGTGACGGCGCGGACGCCATCCAGCTCAGCGGTGATGGCGGCCGCGATCGCATCGGCCTCGCCCAGGTCGTCCGGGAAGACCTCGATCTGGGTCGCCAGCGCATCGGTCCGTTCCTCGAAGGCGTCCGGCACGGCCTCGACGTAAATCGCCTGGGCGTCGGCCAACGGCACGTAGGCGATCTTGTCGGGGAAGGTGAGCGTGCGTTCCAGCACGCCGATCACCTCGAAGTCGCGATCGCGCATCGTGAAGGGGTCGCCGACACGAAGATCGTATCGCTCGGCCAGGTCTGCGCCGATGACCGTGACCCCGCTCTCGTCGGGCTCCAGGAGCCGGCCCGCATCGACGCGGAGCTCGATCGCCTCGTCGTACCACGTCTCGGGCTCGATCCCGGTCAACAGCTCCGGCAGGTCGAACCCGGCAGCCTCGTCGGGGTTGAGGAGCGTCTGCAGCACCGGCGTGGCGCGGTCGACGCCCGGCAGCTGCTCGATGCGCTCCACCAGGTCGCGCGTCACGGGCCGGGAGCTTGCCTGGAAGCCGGATGCGGCACCCTCGTCGAACACGAAGAGGCGGGTGCGGAAGTACTCGTCGCCACCGTCCACCAGCACGTTGAGCTTCTCGGCCAGCGCGCCCATCACCGTGAGCGCGAAGACGCCGATCACGATGCCGAGGATGGTGAGCGCCGTCCGCAGCGGACGGCGCCAGATGTTGCTGATCGCTTCAGTCATGGAATGGCTCGCATGCTAGCCGGGTTTGCGCTGGGGCGCCTGCACCGTCCTTGATCCACACCCGACGCCGCCGGACCTCCATGGCGATCGACCGATCGACATCTGCCACGAAGCCCTCGTTTGCTGCGAGCACTGCCCTTGCGGTGGATGGGGAAGCGGGCGCGGCGCGCGCCGCTCCTGGCGCTGGTGGCTCGCACCACGGGGCTAACGGCCACGATCAGCGAGCTCCATGGCGATCCGCTCGTCCCACGGGTCAACACGCCAGGGAACCCCGCCTTCCGGCGCCTTCGTTTGCTGATAGCCCCGCCCTGCGGGTGACGGGGCAGCGGGCGGCTTTGCCTCCGGCAAGGAGCGTGGGCGGCTGAATCACGACAGGTGCCCCGGGACGGGCGGCGGTCGCCTACGATGCGCCGATGGACGAGCGCACGCTGAGCAGCACCCATCCATGGACCGGCCGGCGTATCCGGGTTCGCGTCGATGACGTGGAGC
>JBHENV010000072.1:0-5021 GCA_046261895.1 Candidatus Limnocylindria bacterium | reverse complement strand
GGAGGGCGTCACGCCGATCGAGTCGGTCGGCCAGGCGTTCGACCCGAACCTGCACGAAGCGGTGGTCCACGAGGACACCGCGGACCATCCCGATAACGAAGTGATCGGCGAGCTGCAGCGCGGCTACCGCCTGCACGACCGGATCATCCGGCCGAGCCTCGTCCGAGTGGCGAATAACCCGAAGGAGCACTGAACGACCCATGGGCAAGATCATCGGCATCGACCTCGGCACGACGAACTCGGTGGCCGTCATGGAAGGCGGCGAGCCGCAGGTCATCACCAACGCGGAGGGCGGCCGGACCACGCCGTCGGTCGTCGGCTTCCCGAAGAGCGGTGAGCGCCTCGTCGGCCAGGTGGCCAAGCGACAGGCGATCACCAATCCGGAGAACACCGTCTTCAGCATCAAGCGCTTCATGGGCCGTCGCTTCGACGACCCCGAGGTGCAGCGGTCCAAGGGCCTCGTGCCGTACGAGGTGATCAAGGATCCGAAGTCGGACGGAGTCGTTGTCAAGCTCGGCAACGACAAGCACTTCAGCCCGCCGGAGATCAGCGCCATGATTCTCCAGAAGCTGAAGGCCGATGCCGAGGCCTACCTCGGCGAGAAGGTGACCGAGGCCGTCATCACCGTGCCGGCCTACTTCGACGACACCCAGCGCCAGGCGACCAAGGATGCTGGCCGCATCGCGGGCCTCGATGTCAAGAGGATCGTGAATGAGCCCACGGCATCGGCCCTGGCGTACGGGCTCGACAAGCAGAAGGACGAGAAGATCGCCGTCTACGACCTGGGTGGCGGCACCTTCGACATCTCGATCCTCGAGCTGTCCGAGGGCGTCTTCGAGGTGCGCAGCACGAACGGCGACACGCACCTCGGCGGCGACGACTTCGACCAGCGCATCATCGATTGGCTCGGCGCCGAGTTCCGAAAGAGCGAGGGGATCGACCTGACGAAGGATCGGATCGCCCTCCAGCGCCTGAAGGAGGCGGCAGAGAAGGCCAAGATCGAGCTGTCCAGCACGACCTCGACGGAGATCAACCTGCCCTTCGTCAGCGCCGATGCGTCCGGTCCGAAGCACCTGGTGCTGACCCTGAGCCGCGCGAAGCTCGACGACCTCGTCGCCGACCTGGTGACGAAGACGGCCGACCCGGTCAAGAAGGCGCTCGCCGATGCCGGCATGAAGCCGGACCAGATCGACGAGGTCATCCTGGTGGGTGGCATGACCCGGATGCCGGCCGTCGTCGAGGTGGTCAAGAAGATGTTCGGTGGCAAGGAGCCGCACAAGGGCGTCAACCCCGACGAGGTGGTGGCGGTCGGCGCGGCGATCCAGGCCGGGGTGCTGGCCGGTGAGGTCAAGGACGTCCTCCTGCTCGACGTGACCCCGCTGAGCCTGGGGATCGAGACGATGGGCGGCGTGGCGACGAAGATGATCAATCGCAACACGACGATCCCGACCTCCCACACCCAGATCTTCTCGACCGCATCGGACAACCAGCCATCGGTCGACATTGTCGTTCTCCAGGGCGAGCGCGAGATGGCGTCGGACAACAAGAAGTTGGCGACCTTCCGGCTCGATGGGATTCCGCCGGCGCCCCGCGGCGTGCCGCAGATCGAGGTGACCTTCGACATCGACGCCAACGGCATCCTCAACGTGGCCGCCAAGGACAAGGCCACCAACAAGGAGCAGAAGGTGACCATCACCGCGTCGTCGATGCTCGCCAAGGAGGACGTCGACAAGATGGTCCGCGAGGCGGCGGAGCACGCGGAGGAGGATCGCGCGCGTCGTACGGCGACCGAGTCGCGCAACGAGGCAGACGCCCTTGTCTACCAGGGCGAGCGACTGCTGAAGGACCTCGACGACAAGCTCTCCGACGAGGAGAAGGCGGAGGTCAACGCGCGAATCGAGTCGGTGCGCGAGGCGCTCAAGGGCGACGACTCCGGCGTGGTCGACTCGACGAAGGGCCAGCTCGCCGAGGTGCTCCAGCGCATCGGCACCAAGGCCTACGAAGCCGGCCCGACGCCGGGGGACGGCAATGGCACGGAGGAGCCGTCAGGGCCTGCCGACGGCGCGGGCGAGCCTGCACCGGAAGAAGAGGGCGAGACGATCGAGGGCGAGTACAAGGAGGTCTAGCTCCTGACCTCCAGTCAGCACCGGGAGGCCGGTGGCCACGAGGTCCGGCCTCGCTTGCGAGCCGCGGCCGTCGGATTCACGCCATGTGAGCGCGAGGATCGGGCGTGGCGGCCCCGGATTCATACGTCAGCCGCCAGGATGGGTCAGCCACGATGAACGGCCGCCTCGCCGTCGCTGGCATGTGATGTGGGCGGGACGTGCCACGGCGCCGGGGCGGTGGGTCGGTCCAGGACCGGCAGATCGCTGGCACATGCAGAAGGTAGCGCGGCGATCGCAGCGGCATGCGGCTTGCCCTGATGACCGGTGGGATGCGCGCAAACGGCGGGCACAGACGAGCAGGAGGCAACGGATGGATCAGCTCATCAAGATGGTGCAGGAACGCGCGAACATCGACGAGGGTCAGGCTCGGAGCGCGGTTCAGACGGTGGTTGGCTTCCTGAAGGAGCGGCTGCCGGATCCGATCGCTGGCCAGATCGACGGCGTGGTCTCGGGCAAGGGTTCGACCGAAGGCTCTCCGCTCGACCGAGTCGGCGGCATCCTCGGCCGCTGAAGCTTGCCGCGGCGAAGGCGGGCACGCCGATGAGGCCGAGCAGCGGTGCCAGGACATCGGCCGCGAGGGAGCTGACGACCGTGCCGAACGCGGCGCCGATGACGACCGCCACCGCCAGATCGGTCACGTCGCCACGCATGACGAACTCGCGAGAGCCCTGCATGGTGTGCCTTCTCGATCCGAATCGATTCCGAAGACGGGGATAGGCAACACCGGTTCGCCGGCCGGCAGAGGTGCACACCGGTAGACTCGCGGGACCGATGCGACTCGCCACCTGGAACGTCAACTCGCTGAAGGCCCGTCTTGACCGGGTCCTCGCCTGGACCGAGCGCACCAAGCCTGATGTCCTGTGCATCCAGGAAACGAAGCTCTCCGACGCGCAGGCACCGCTGATGGACTTCAGCGCGCTCGGCTACGAGCTCGTCCATCACGGTCCTGGCCGCTGGAACGGTGTTGCCATCGCGTCTCGGATCGGCCTCACCGATGTCGTCGCCGGCATCCCGACGCCCGACGGATGGACCGACGACGGGGGCCGCTTCCTGGCGGCCACCTGTGGAGCGATGCGCGTGGCCACGATCTATGTGCCCAACGGCCGCGTTGTCGACTCCGAGTTCTACCTGCAGAAGCTCGAATGGCTGGCGCGGCTCTCGGTCTGGCTGGACGACAACGACCCGGAAACCGAGCTCGCCATCTGCGGCGACTACAACGTTGCGCCAGAGGACGTCGACGTGTGGGATGTGAGCGCGGTGCACGGCGCCACCCACGTCTCGCCGCGCGAACGGGCGGCGGTCGCCAGGCTTCGTGACTGGGGCATGGTCGACATCGTCCGCAGATTCCACCCGGAGCCGGGGTTTTTCAGCTGGTGGGACTACCGCGCAGGTCATTTTCACAAGAACATCGGGATGCGGATCGATCACATCTACGTCTCGCCCGCGCTCGCGTCGCGGGCGATCGGTGCCGAGCGCGATCGCGACGCGCGAAAGCCATCGACCTATCCGGGCATCCCCTCGGACCATGCTCCGCTCATCGTGGACTTCGACTGACGGGGCGGGTCAGGCGGCGGAAGCGCGCCGCAGTGCGCCGGCGAGATCGCGGCCCGGACGCGTCCGCGGCCAGGTCACCTTCGACGCGCCAACGAAGGACCGATACGCTTCGACCGCATCGCGAAATTCCGCCATGAAGCGCGGGTCCTCCATCGGTGCCGATCCCGGCTCGAACCAGACGCCCAGGATGTTAAGCGTCTTGGTCGTGCGGTCGATGCGCGGCTCGATGCGTCCCACGAATCGGTCGCCGTACAGGATGGGCAGGACGTAGTAGCCCCACCGGCGCCTCGCCTCGGGGACATAGACCTCCCACAGGTAATGGAAGCTCCATAGCTCTCGCAGCATCCGTCGATCCCACACGAGCGGATCGAGCGGCGCCAGGAACGAGACGGATGGCGTTGGAAGGGCGTCGGCAGCGGTGGTGGTGTCGAGGATCGGCTCCTCCGCCGCGAGGATGTACCGAGGTCCCTTCAGCCCCTCCACCTCGATCGGGAGGAGCTCGCCGTCGGAAACCAGCCGGGCCGTGCGCGCAACCCTCTCGACCGCCGAACCAGCGCTGTACATCACCTCCGACTGGGTCCCGACCGGGGTCGTCATGCCGGTCGCGCGGAAGCGGCTCAGGAGCCGATGCGTCATGGCGTCCTCCTCCGACTCCCTCAGCTTGAAGAGCTCGGCCGGGACGAGCCGCTCAATCAGGTCATAGTAGCGCCGGTTGCCCTCGCGTCGGCTGATTCCGATGCGACCGGTGACGAAGAGCGCCTCCATGACCGCGCGGCTGGCGCGCGTCGGCGCCCACCACCAATCGACGGCGTGGCCGTGCTCGCCGAAGGCTGCCGTCGAGAGGGGCCCATCGGCCTTGAGGCGGCGCAGGATCGCCTCGGCGACCGGTGCCTGCTCGGTCAGGATGCCGTTGTCGATCTCGGCCAGGGTGCGCTGCCAGCCGACCCGGTAGTGCGGCAGCTCGTGCATCGGCACCAGGTTGAGGCTCTTGTTGTAGAGCTCGATCAGGCGCCGATCCGTCCCGTACAGCCACGTCTCGCACCACGCTCGCTCGTAGCGCGCGATGCGTGCGTGCAGCACGAGGTCATGGTTGCGCGCGCCCGGCACCTCGAGCGGGTCGAACTGGAGGCTGCCGAGGCGCTCGACCGTCGCCAGCACGGATTCGGGCCTGGCAGGGAGCGCGCGCGCCGGCGCGAGCAGGTGCCGGGTGACGAGGAAGCGTCGAGCGTGGTCGCCCGAGATCTGGATGGCGGTCATGGCCCGGATCGTACCGGCCGTTCCTGACGAGCGATGGCAGGAATT
>JBHENV010000071.1:0-3612 GCA_046261895.1 Candidatus Limnocylindria bacterium | reverse complement strand
CCGCTCCAGCATCTCGATGACTCGGTCGTGCACGAGCCCGTTCGTCGACACGACCTGCGGACCGGACCACGACGCGCGGCCATCCAGGTCCGTCATCCGCCCACCCGCCTCGCTGACGATGAGATGCGGCGCCGCCATGTCCCACGGCGCGACGCCGTACTCGAGCATCACCTCGGCCGATCCCTGGGCCACGAGCATGTGACCCCAGAAGTCGCCGAAGCCACGGTCGCGCCAGGCGGCCCCTGTGAGGCGCCGCAGCCCGTCCCCAAGGCCGGCGTCCTCCAGGCCACGCAGCGTGGAGAAGGTGATCTGGGCATCGGCCAAAGTGTCGATGGACGACACCCTGATCGCGCGCTCCACGCCGTCAGCGCGGCCCGTCGCGCCACCGCCCCGCGTCGCCCACCAGCGCCGGCGCATCGCCGGCGCCGAGACGACCCCGACGCGCAGCTCACCCTCACACTCGAAGGCGAGCAGGGTCGCGAAGACCTCGATGCCGCGCACCACGTTGTGGGTGGCATCGATCGGATCCATGATCCATCGTCCGTCTCCGGCGTCGGCGGCGGTCCCGAACTCCTCGCCGGCGACGGTGTGGGTGGGGAAGGCATCGGCGATCCGCCTGCGCATGTGCGTCTCGATCTCGGTGTCCGCCTGGGTCACCAGCGAGCGGTCCGGCTTGGCACTGATGGTGAGTCCCCCGGCGACGTGACGCAGGGCGATCGCATCGGTTTCGTCCAGCAGCTCGTGCGCGAAGCGAAGCAGCGCATGGGCATCGGTGCTCACTTGACCGCGATGACCTCGACGGCTCCTCGTCGTCGGAGCACTTCGACGGCGACGCCCTGCGGCTGGGGTTCCAGACGCAGGTCCATCGTCGCGTCTCCGACGGGAAGGTTCTCGATCTCGAGATGATCGAGGAAGGCCGGCAGGCGCGCGTGGTCGAACCGGAGCGTCCGCGCGGCGCCGTCGGTCTCGAGGCCGAGGCATGCCTGGAGGAGCATGAAGACGGCGCCCGACGCCCACGCCTGCGGCGCACATGCCACCGGGTAGTGCGTCGGCCCTTCGGCGGGGCGGCGGCTGAAGCCGCAGAAGAGCTCCGGCAGGCGGGCCAGGTCGAAGTGCCGGCTGGCGTCGAAGAGTCCTTCCATCACGCGAGCAGCGTGGTCCGGGAAGCCGGCACGTGCCATCCCCAGCGCGGCGATGGCGTTGTCGTGCGGCCAGATCGACCCGTCGTGATAGGACATCGGGTTGTATCGCGCCTCTCCGGCTGCCACGGTCCGAATGCCCCAGCCGGAGAACATCGCGTCGCTGACCAGCTGGTCCGCAACGCGTTCCGCGCGTCCCCGTCCCACGATGCCACCAAACAGGCAGTGTCCCGGATTCGAGCTCCGAACCCGGCAGAGTCGCTTGTCGCCGTCCAGGGCGATGCCATACGTTCCGAGCTCCTCGTCCCAGAAGGCGTCCTCGAAGCGGGCTCGCAACGTCTCCGCCCGCGCGCCCAACGAGGATGCTCGGTCGGCGAGCCCCATCGCCTCGGCCAGGCCGGCCGCACCCAGGCGAGCGGCATACACGTACGCCTGGAGCTCGCACAGCGCGATCGGCCCCGCGGCGAGCCTCCCGTCAGCATGGAAGATGGCGTCGTCCGAGTCCTTCCATCCCTGGTGGGCCAGCCCGATCGGAGTCCGGCGCTCGTACTCCACGAATCCATCGCCGTCGGGATCGGCTGGCCCGTCGATCCAGGCAAGAGCTCGCTCGACGTTCGGCCAGATGCTCTCGATGAAGCCCAAGTCGCCGGTCTGGCGGTGGTAGGCCGCGGCCAGGATGACGAAGAGTGCGGTGGCGTCATGGCTGCCGTAGTAGCGGGCGAACGGCACCTCGAACAGGGCGGCCATCTCCCCGTTGCGCGCCTCGTGCAGGATCTTTCCCGGCTGCGCATCGCGCGCCGGCTCGTCGCCGGTCGCCTGCGTGGCTGCCAGATGACCGAGGACCCCGCGCGCCAGCCAGGGCTGGACCCAGAGCATCTGGAGGGCGGTGATCAGCGCATCCCGACCGAAGACGGTGCTGAACCACGGGACGCCGGCGTACGGGAACGGACCCTCCGCCGTCTCGCTGGTCATCATCGCCACGTCCGACAGGCTGCGGTTCAGCCACGCGTCGAACGGCTCGCTCGAGCTGCGCACGCAGGCCGACCTGGCGATGCGGCCGCGCAGCTCGCGAGCGGAGCGGTCGAGAGCCGTGGCGTAGGTCACCGGCCTGGCGGCGCGACCCAGCTCGCACGCGATCCGGACCTCGATGCGCGCCTCCCCGTCGGGCGGCAGCTCGACGGCGAATGTGGCGCGCTCGTCGTCGAGGGCCTCCGGCGGGGGCGAGAACGCGATCCGCGTTTGCCGACGAGCGCCGTCGAGCCCGTCGTAGCCGAGCACGACGCTGCCCGGCCGAACGGTGGACGGCCTCGAGCTCCCGCGACGCTCGCGGCGCATCCCGCGCACCTCGAAGATGTCGACGTAATCCGCGGAGAATCGCAACGAGATCGGCAGCGTCACGGGCCGTTCCCCGAAGTTGCGCAGCTGGATGCGCTGATGACACGCCGCGGCCCACAGGACGGTCGTCCGCGACACGTGGATCGTGCCGCTCCGCAGGCGGTCGCCTCCGACGATCGTATCCGGGTTCGTCAGGTCGATGGCCAGGCGTGAATTGTCGCCGCGGGCGGTGGATCCCAACAGCAGCGGGCGCTCGCCCGCCATCCGCAGGCCGAGCCCCGACAGGAAGCGGGTGCCTCGGTGGTAGATGCCTTCCTCGCCGAGGCCGATCGGACGGATGTCGCCGTGCCGGTCGAAGACGGCGAAGGAATCGCCATGCTTCAGGACCCGATCGCTCTCGTCAGCCGGTGAGCTCGTGGCCAGGATGTAATAGCGCCCCTCGAACTCGACGACGCCGCGCGCGTCATCGTGGGGCGGTTCGAGCGCATCTGGTCGTGTCGCCATCGGCCTCCGGCATGCGATTTCCCTCGGCGGTTCAGCCTACACGCTGGGTTTCGAAGCGGAACCCGCGATCGGCGCACCGATCGCGGCGCTCAGCTCGACCGGTAGGACGCCCGCCGCCTCCGCGGCGAGGTGCTCGTAGAGCGCCACGTAGTCGCGGGCCATGCGCTCTGCGGTGAACCGCTCCTCGAACTCGCGGCGGCAGCCCTGCCGGCTCACCGAATCGAGCCGCCCGACCGCCTCCACCATCTCGTCGATCCCGTCCACGATGAATCCGCTGACCCCGTGGCGGATCACCTCCGGTACCGAGCCGAACGGATATGCGATGACCGGCGTGCCGCATGCCATGGCCTCGATCATCACCAGGCCGAAGGGCTCGGCCCAGTCGATGGGAAAGAGCAGCGCCCGCGCCTTGCCCAGGAACTCCTCCTTCTCCCCGCCACCCACCTCGCCGATGAAGTCGACGTGCGAGGCGCCCAGCATCGGCTCGATGCGTTGCTCGTAATATTCACGATCCGCGTCGTCCACCTTGGCAGCGATGCGCAGCGGGAGCCCGGCGCGCCGGGCGACCTCGATGGCCCGATCGGCGCGCTTCTCTGGTGAGATCCGGCCCAGGAAGGCCAGATATTCGCCGGGC
>JBHENV010000070.1:0-3915 GCA_046261895.1 Candidatus Limnocylindria bacterium | reverse complement strand
CGCCCGCGTGCCCGACGTCGGAGGAATTCGCGGAAGGCCAATTCGCCGACGCGCCGCGGCTGCCCGACTGTCTCCAGCAGGGCGCATGGTCCATCGAGGGCCATCTGATCCGCATCGGTCCATTGGAGGATTCCCCGTACGCGGGTGAGCCGGCGTGGCTGGCGAACGCGCCGGAGTACGCGCTCGTCGGCGCCATCGGTCCAGCCGTCACGAGCTGGCAGCTGCCCATCCACCTGGACCCGGCCGCGGAGATCGAGGTGGACGAGTCCTGGATCAGCGATCGCGACGCCCACGAAGGCCCGCGCGTCTCGCTCACCGGCATCGTGCGCCACGAGCAGTCAGTGATGTGCCGCCTGGCGGCCACGGACGTGGGGATGGCCCATCCGACCGAGCAGCAGGCGCATGACTTCTGCGAACAGCGTTTCGTCGTCGCGGACCTGAGGCCGAGTTCCGCCGAAGGCCCGTAGCCGCCCGGGCTGGGCACGGCAATTGCGAAGGCACACCGGCAACGTCGCTGGGGGTACGCCTTGGACAGGCGCCGAATCGCACTTCAGATACGCTTGGTCTTGGTCACCTTCCGGATCGAAAGGAGACGGCGCGACTCGCCCACGATGGAAGGGTTCCGCCTCCGCGCTCTCGCTCTCTTGGCCGACCTTGACCAGGCGGCGGAGCCGTACCCAGACCTGAGCGTCGCGCTGGCGGAGGCTCGCGAAGAGGTCGCCGCCGATGAAGGTCTAGCGCGCAGGGGACGTGGCGATGAGTCCGTCGATCGCCCGAGTCAGAGCATCGATGCCGAACGGCTTCAGCAGTGAGCTGACCTGCTGGGTAGCGGCCATGTCCTGCTCGAGATCTCTGACCGCCTGCGCGTCGGCGCTACAGATCAGGATCGGCATGCCGTCGAAGTCGGGATCCGCCCGGATCTGCTGGGCGATGCCCCAGCCGTGAAGCTCAGCGGAACCCATTCGCAAATCGATCATCAAGAGGTCGGGTCGCGACGCCCGGACCTGCTCGAGCGCATCGGCGCGGTCCCCGTCGATGGTCGTCGTGTCGTACCGATCACCTTCGAGGATGTCGCGGACGAGCGCCAGGAACTCGGGATTGTCGTTCACCACGGTCACGCGGGCCATGTTTCGCTCCGAGTCGCTTTGTGGTGTCTCGAGGCGCCGAGAATACCACCGACCCGGCGCATGCGAAACTGCGGCCTTCGAACATTGGAACGACGCCGTGGCGCCGTGTCTTTCAGGTGATGGACTTGTCCGGACCGGCCGGAGGATCCTCTCGGCCTTCTGAGTCGTCGAGCTGCCGGGACGACAGAGGACTCGTGGCCGGACCCTCGATGACGCGCCCGTCCGTGTCGAACCGGGAACCATGGCACGGGCAGTCCCAGCTCTTCTCAGCCAGGTTGAACGCGACGATGCAGCCCATGTGAGTGCACCGGGCCGACACGGCCTTCAGGCCCTGCTCCGGATCGTGGTAGACCGCCACTTTGTGACCGGCGTGGTCAAGGACTGCACCGGCGCCGGCGACCAGCTCATCCGGGCGCGGCGCACCGCGAGACGGTAGGCGGTCGCCGATGAACCGCTGTGCGACGTTGGCGTTCTCCTTGATGACGGCACCAGCGGACGCGCCGATCTTCAGGCGCGTTGGATCGAACAGGGGAAGCCACGCGTTGGGGCGTTTGAGGATGTGGTCGGACATCATGATCGCCGCAGCTGTGCCGTTCGTCATGCCCCACTTTTTGAATCCCGTGGCGACCAGTACACGATTCGAGCCACCGATGGATCCGACGTACGGGATCCCGTCCGCGGGCACATAGTCTTGCGCCGACCAACGATGCTCGATCGACTGCACCGCGAAGTGCTGTCTGGCCCAGGCCTCCACGGCGGCATACCTCGCCGGCGTGTCTGACTCCTGGCCGGTCTTGTGCTCCTCGCCGCCCACGACCAGCATCGCGCCGTCCGGGCCGTCATACGGACGCACGGAGCGGGTCGGGGAGTCGGCGCAGATGAACATGCCCTGCGGGGCCGGCGCAGATACGCGGGCGCTCACCGCGTAGGAACGGCTGGGGTGGGTCTTGGCGAAGAGTCCTGCCGGATCGTGGAACGGAAGCAGGGTCGCGATGATGGCATGGCCGGCGTTCACCGACCCGTGCTCGGTGGTGACGTCCACGCGCCTCTCATGTTCCTTCAGCGTCACGGCGCGCGTCTGTTCGAAGACGTGGCTGCCATCATCGGCAACCAGCGTGGCCAACGCCAGGGCATACCGGCGCGGATGGAACTGCGCCTGATTGTCCAGGCGCACCGCGGCCCTCACTGGAAACGGTAGCGGCGTCTCCGCAACGTAGGCCGCGTCGAGCCCAGCTCGCCGCGCGGCCTTGACCTCATCCTCGATGTCCGTGACCTTGCGGGCTGACTCGGTATAGGTGTACGCCGGTAGGCGGCGGAAGTCGCATTCGATGGACCGGTCCGCGATCAGCTTGGCGATGAACTCGAGTGCGACGAGATTCGCTTCAGCGTAGGTTCTCGCCGCTTCCTGACCGTGCTTCTGAAGCAGCGGCCCATACGCCATCCCGTGCAACGCCGTGATCTTGGCGGTCGTGTTACCTGTTGTCCCAAGGGCGATCTGCCGAGCTTCGATGAGCGCGACCGAGGCCCCGCTGTGCTTCAGGATCATCGCGGCGGTCAGGCCGGTAATGCCGCCGCCGATGACAACCACATCGACGGCCAGGTTGCCGCGCAGACTGGGGTAGTCGGTCGTTGCGGTGGTGTCGATCCAGAGGGACCGCTCGTAGTTGTGCGGCGGGCGGCCGTCTTGGGTGCCGTTCACGTAATCCTCACGGTCATTCGAAATGAGACGGTGCGAGGGGTCCGGCATGTCGCCGGACCCCTCGCCAGTTCAACGCCTGAACTTCGCCGATCTACGCCTTGGCGCGGCGGGCCACTGCGACGCCGGCGGCCGCCAGAAGCGTGCCGAAGGCGAGGAGGACGAGCGGGAGGCTGCCATTGCCAGCCGGAAGCTCCATGGCCGCGTCCGGCATGTCGGCCGCCCCCACGAAGTTGTACACGTGCAGGACAGTCACGTTATCGGCGTACTCCTCCAGCGGGAGGGGCGGCTCGGCAACGGTCTCGTCCAGCGTGGTGTCCAGGATGAGCGGGTTGGCGATGCCACCGGTCAGGGTCATCTCGTCGGTGCTGGCCGGGGTGAACCGGACGGTACCGAATCGGGAATCACCAGGAGCCACGGTCTCGGTCACAGTGACCGCTCCCTCGGCGACCGGCGTGAATCCGTACATGCTCACGTCGAGGCACACGTCCTCGTCGATCTCGCCGCTGCCATCAGCGTCAAGAGCGATGTCGGACTCGCACAGCGCGGCCTGCATGAACTCGCCGTCGGCCTGGGCGTACTCGGCGCCTTCGGCATCGGTGACGGTGAACTCGAAGTCGGTCGGCTCGGAAGCGATCGCGCCGTCAGTCGGCGAGTCGCCCGTGTTCACCACGGTCGGGCAGGCCAGCACGGTGGCGACCAGTCCCGGAAGGGTGCCCTCGCCGCCCGGCTCGCCGCCGGCACCGGCATCCTCGACGGCCACGAAATCGGCCTCGCTCTGGATGTCGGCATTGCAGAGGTGCTTCATGACGATCACCGTGCCCGGCTGATCGCTGGCGGCCGCGGCCACCGGCATGACTGATAGACCGAGCAGCATGCCCGCGCCTACCAAGGTTACGAGAAGTCTACGCATTGTGTCTCCTGGACCTGTGGGTTTGTTGACGCTCGGGGTAGACAGGTGGGACGGACCAAGTGGCCCATCTCGCGTGTTCGCGCCCGACCCAAGTGCAGGTCAGGAATCCTCACGAGTTGGTGTACGCGCAGCAGACGGTTTCGTATCACAGGCCTCGAGGGCTACGCCTCCGCTCGCAG
>JBHENV010000069.1:0-6654 GCA_046261895.1 Candidatus Limnocylindria bacterium | reverse complement strand
CCACGGTTCTGGAGGGCGATGCCGGTTCCCGGCACGACCACGTGGGCGCCGAAGGCGTCGTAGGTGGACTGGATGTAGCTCACCATCATCCCGTCGCCGTCGGCGGTGCACAGGTAGTGGGTGTCGCCACGCCAGGGCTCGCCGGATGCAGCCGTCGCGGCTCGCTGGCCGATGAGCTGCCGGCGCTGAGCGGCGTACTCCTTCGCAAGGAGCTCCGCAGTCGGGACCGGTACGCGTTCCGGATCCCCGACGTAGCCCTGGACGTCGGCGAAGGCCAGCTTCATGGCCTCGATCTGCAGATGGAAGCTCTGGACGCTGTTCCGCGGCATCGCGGCCACGTCGAAGCCTTCGAGTAGGTTGAGCGCCAGCAGCGCCGCAATGCCCTGCCCGTTGGGGGGGATCTCCCACACGTCGTAGCCGCGGTAGGACGTGGTGATCGGCTCGACCCAGCTGCTGGCGTGCGCCTCGAGATCCTCGCGGGTCACGAAGCCACCGGTGCGGCGCGCGAAGTCGACGATGCGTTCCGCGATGTCGCCGCGGTAGACCGCATCGGCCTCGGTCTCGGCGATCAGCCGCAGGCTGCGCGCCATCTGCGGGCTGCGCCAGATGTCACCGACTCCGGGCGGTGCGCCTCCCGGAGCGAAGACGTCGAGGAACGCCGCGAACTCGTCGCCCCTGAGCTCACGGTGCGTCTCCTCCACCGCGTATCGCCAGTGCCAGACCGAGATCGGCGAGGCTGGATGGCCGTCCGCGGCGTAGCGTTCGGCCGGCTCCATCAGACTGGCGAAGGGCAGCCGTCCGAAGCGGCGGTGCAGGTCTCGCCATGCCGCCGGGGCGCCCGGGACGGTGACGGACGGCCAGCCGTAGTCAGGGACCGATTCGTGGCCAGCAGCTCGAAGCTTGTCCGCCGAGAGCGCCAGCGGCGCGCGACCGGAGCCGTTCAGGCCATGCAGGCCCTCCCCGTCCCACACCAGGGCGAAGGCATCGCCGCCGATCGACGATGTCGCCGGCTCGACGACCGTAACCGCAGCCGCCATCGCGATCGCGGCATCGATCGCATTGCCACCGGCCCCGAGGATATTGAGACCCACCCGTGCGGCCAGCGGTTGGCTGGTGGCGACCACGCCGTTCGATGCCACGATGGGCTGATGGCGGCCCGGCCACACCAGGGAGTCGAGATCGAGATCCATCGGCTCCGCGACGTTAGCACGCGAGTACGCGAGTACGCAGCACCCGTGCGGGCGGCGCCACCTTCCCCGGAGGGCCTGACGACCAGTTCAGCTGTCCTGTGGTGGGGATGGTCGGCGCGTGAGAGGGAGGACCGGGCGCGCGGCAGCTTGGTTCCTGAGCGCCGCCTGACGGATGACTTACCGATGTTGCCGCAGCTGGATGAGTCGGTTGTCGTCGATCCCCAGGTGGTGTGCGATCTCGTGGCGGATCACGTCCTCGACCGCCGCGGCAAGGCCGGTGGCGGTCGGGTGTGCTCGCCGGAGTGGTCCCCGGAAGATGGTGATCTTGCTGGCGACCATCGCTGAGTCGGCGCCCCAGGCGGTACGCGGCACACCCTGGTACAGGCCGAACAGCCCGCGCGCACCCGCCGCGGCGAGCTGCGCCGGCGTGGGCTCGTCCTCGACGACGATCGCGACGGTTCGGAGGGCCGACCTGAAGGGCTCGGTGATTCGCTCCACGGCGCCGTCGACAAGGTCCTCGAATGCATCGTCGTCCATGCGCCGACAATACGCCTGCAACCCTCGAGCGCCTTGCGCCATAGGCCATGCGCCGCGTCAATACCCTGGCCTGACCCGACAATGTGGACACCTCCTGGGAGAGTCGTCAGAATCGGGCGCGCCCTATGACATGGCAAACCTGAGAGCGGAGCGAAACAGGTGAGCAGCGACCGAGCCGCGGGCGAGCCACTTCTGCGCCAGACAGCGCAGCTAGCGCCATTGCTCGAGATCAGCCCCAGCGCGATCGTGATCACGGACCTCGACGCTCGGGTCGTCGCATGGAACCCGGCCGCCGAGGCGCTCTTCGGCTACGCCCGCGACGAGGCGATCGGCAGGAACCTGGACGATCTCGTGGCGGAGACCGAGGAGCTCCATGGCATGGCGGTGGCGTACAGCCAGCGCGCCGTGCACCGGCACCACGTCCGCACGTTTGCGCGCCGAACGCATAAGGACGGGTCGCTGGTGGACGTCGAACTCGTGGCCGCGCCGGTCGTGGTCGACGGGGCGACGGTCGGCACATTCGGGATCTACCACGACATCACCGAGCACCAGCGGCAGAAGCAGTACTACGAGTCGCTGCTGGAGACGAGCCCCTCGGCGATCATGATCGTCGACCTGGACGGCATGGTCACCGGCTGGAATCCAGCCGCGGAGCGGCTTCTCGGCTACTCGCACGATGAGGCGATCGGCCGCAACATCGACGACCTCGTCGCAAATCGGGAAGACGTGCGGCGAGAGGCTGACGCCGTAAGTGGGGAGGCGGCGGAGGGCCGCCAGGCTCACCTCGTGACACGACGGACGCGCAAGGACGGCTCGCTCATCGACGTCGACGTCGTTGCCGCTCCGATTAACGTCGCGGGCGAGCGAGTGGGCTACTACGCGATCTACAGCGACGTGACGGAGCTGCAGCGGCAGCGGCGCTACTACGAGGCGCTGGTCGCGCTGAGCCCCATTGCGATCGTGACCGTCGCGGTCGATGCGACCGTCACGTCTTGGAATCCCGCCGCGGAGCGCCTCTTCGGGTACACGTCGAACGAGGCGATCGGGCGCAACATCGACGACCTGGTCGCCAACGATCCGCGGTTCCGCGCTGAGGCTGAGGCTGTCAGCCGGCGTTTGCCGCACGGGGAGCATCCCCAGCTGGTGACGCAGCGGACGCGCAAGGACGGCACGCTGGTGGACGTTGCGCTGCTGACCGCGCCGGTCATCGTCGGAGGCGAGCAGGTGGGGTCATACGCCCTCTACCACGACATCACCGAGCTGCAGCGCCAGAAGCGGTACTACGAGGCCCTCGTCGAGGTCAGCCCAACCGGGATCGTCACCGGAGACGTGCAAGGCGTCGTGACCTCGTGGAACCCCGCTGCCGAGCGGCTGTTCGGCTACACCGCCGCGGAGGCGATCGGCCGCCACATCGACGACCTCGTCGCGAACCAATCCGTGGTGAAGGCGGAGGCACGTGCGATGACGAAATCTCTCGTCGAGAACCCCGCCGGCATCGTCACGCAACGAACGCACAAGAACGGCAGCCTGGTTGATGTCTACGTGGTCGGAGCGCCGATCGTCGTCGGCGGAGAGCTGGTCGGCATCTACGGCCTCTACTCGGACATCAGCGAGCTCCAGCGGCAGAAGCGTTACTACGAGGCGCTCGTGCAGTGGAGCCCGAATGCGATCGCGCTCCTGGATGCCGATGGCTTGGTCACGGCGTGGAACCCTGCCGCGGAGCGGCTCTTCGGCTACACCGAGGACGAAGCGATCGGCCGCCACATTGACGACCTGATCGCGACCGATCCGCGAATCCGGGCCGAGGCGCGCGCGAACACGCTGAGCGGCATGGCGGGCGAGCCCGTGCATGCGATCGCAAAACGGACACGCAAGGACGGCACGCTGGTCGACGTCGAGCTCTTCGGCGCGCCGGTGATCGTCGGGGGCGAGGCGGTGGGCCTCTATGGCCTGTTCCACGACATCGGCGAGCTGCAGCGCGCCCGAGAGGAGGCAGAGGCCGCGACGGACGCCAAGGGCGCCTTCCTCGCAACGATGAGCCACGAGATCCGTACCCCGCTCAACGCGGTAGTCGGGATGACGGGGCTGCTGCTCGACACGCCGCTAGGCGCGGAGCAGCGCAGCTACGCCGAGGTGATTCGCCTCAGCAGCGACGCGCTGCTCGCGGTCATCAACGAGATCCTCGACTTCTCCAAGATCGAGGCGGGGCGGCTCGAGCTGGAGCAGCAGCCGTTCGACCTCCGGCAGTGCATCGAATCAGCGCTGGAGCTGGTCAGCGCCTCCGCGGCGGAGAAGGGTTTGGACATCGCCTACGTGCTCGACCCGGATGCCCCGGTGGCCATCGCCGGAGACGTCACGCGTCTCCGTCAGGTCCTCCTCAACCTGCTCAGTAACGCGGTGAAGTTCACCGAGCGGGGGGAGGTGGTGCTGACGGTCGGTTCCGAGCGGGTAGCTGCTGGTGATTCGGCCGCGCCGCGGCATCGGCTCGAATTCGCGGTGCGCGACACCGGCATCGGCATACCAGACGACAGGAGGGATCGCCTCTTCGCCTCGTTCAGCCAGGTCGACGCCTCGACGACGCGACGGCACGGCGGCACCGGTCTCGGGCTGGCGATCAGTCGCCGGCTGGTTGAGTTGATGGGAGGCACGATCTCGGTGGAGAGTCAGGTCGGTGAGGGGTCCACCTTCCGCTTCACCGTGGTTGCCGAAGAGGCACCCGGCCCGCTCCCGGCGTTCGCGGGCGGCGAGAAGCCGCTCCTCGCCGGACGTCGGGTGCTGATCGTCGACGACAACGCGACAAACCGCGAGATCCTGGTGCGGCAGACCGCTTCGTGGGGCATGTCGCCCGGGGCGGCCGGGTCGGCGGCCGAGGCGCTTCAGTGGATCGCGTCCGGCGAGCCGTTCGACCTCGGTATCCTGGACCTCCAGATGCCCGAGATGGATGGCGTTTCGCTGGCCCGCGCGATCCGGGGGCAGAGGCCATCGGCGCTCCCGCTCGTCCTGCTCAGCTCGATCGGTCGTCGCGGGGAGCATAGCGACGAGCTGTTCGCGGCCGAGCTGACGAAGCCGGTGAAGCCGTCGCATCTGTACGACGCGCTCATGGAACTCTTCGGCGCGGGCGTCGCGGAGACAGCCCCGCTGCCCGCGCGCGAACTGGCGCAACGCGTCCCGCTGCGAATCCTGGTGGCCGAGGACAACACGGTGAACCAGCGGCTGATCCTGTTACTCCTCGAGAAGCTCGGGTACCGGGCGGACGTCGTTGCCGACGGCAGCGAGGCGGTTGCCGCCGTCGAGCGGCAGCCGTACGACCTGGTGTTGATGGATGTTCAGATGCCAGAGATGGACGGGCTGGAAGCGACGGGCGAGATACGGCGGCGGCTCGGTGAGCCGAACCGGCCGCGGATCGTCGCCATGACCGCGAACGCACTGCAGGGCGACCGCGAGGCGTGCCTGGCGGCCGGAATGAACGACTACATCTCGAAGCCGATCCGGCACGATGAGCTGGCGGCGGCGCTCGCCCGGGCCGCCGGTGGCGATGGTGCCCAGCCGCAGGCAGCCGCACTCGACGACGCCGCTCTCGACCAGCTGGCTCGGACGGTCGGGAGCCCAGAAGCGGTCGCCTCGCTCGTCGACACGTTCCTGGGCGACACCGCCGCGATCCTCAGCGGCCTACGCACCGCCATCGGCAAGGACGACGCGACCGAGACCCGACGGCTGGCGCATAGCCTCAAGTCGACAGCTGCGAGCTTCGGCGCGACCGAGCTCTCCGCGTTGAGCCGGCGGCTCGAAGAGCTCGCGTCGGCGGGCTCGACCGATGGTGCCGCCAACCTCCTTGGCCAGATGGAGACGGAGCTACCTCGGGTACAGGAGGGGCTCGCACGCGTCCGGGTCGTGGGAACGGCGTGAACCAGTCGGCGGGATCCATCCTCGTCGTCGACGACAACGCGGTGAACCGTGCGACGCTCACGATGGGACTCGGGCGAGACGGCCACCGCGTCACGACGGCGGAGAACGGCCGCGAGGCTCTTGAGCTGCTGGCGTCGGCTCCCTTCGATGCGGTCCTGCTCGACATCGTGATGCCGGAGCTCGACGGCTACGCCGTCCTCGAGCGCATGAAGGCCGATGAGCGCCTTCGCGGGATCCCCGTGATCGTGATCACGGCGATCGATGACCTTGCCAGCGCAGTGCGATGTATCGAGAACGGCGCAGATGACTATCTGACGAAGCCGTTCGATCCGGTCGTGCTCCGCGCTCGGATCAACGCCGGCCTTACCAAGAAGCGCCTGCATGACCTGGAGCGAGAACACGCCGCCGAGACGGCCCGCCTCAACGAGCGTCTGGCTGCCCGGGTCGAGGAGCAGATGGCTGAGCTGGTGCGCACTGGCCAGCTTCAGCGTTTCCTGCCGCGCCCGGTGGCGGAAGGCCTCCTCTCCGGCCGGCTCGACGCCAACGGCTTCGAACGGCGGCGGGTGACCGTCCTCTTCGCCGACATGGTCGGGTTCACCGACCTCTCTGAGACCCTCGAGCCCGAGGAACTGGCGGAGGTGCTCGACGAGTACCTGCGCGAGATGACGGCCGTGCTGGTCGCGCGCGGCGGGACGCTCGACAACTACATCGGTGATGGGATCATGGCGGTGTTCGGGGCGCCGGAGCACGTCGGCGAGGCCGACCAGGCGTGGTCCGCCGTGCAGGCCGCGCTGGAAATGCGCGGGCGCGCGCGCGAGCTGGCCGCCCGCCTTCGCGGCCGCGGCTTGCCGGCCGATCTGCAGGTGCGAGTAGGCATCAACGCCGGCTACTGCACCGTCGGCGTCTTCGGGTCCGACGTGCTTCGTGCGTACAAGGTCGTCGGGTTCGCCGTGAACATCGCTGCTCGCCTGCAGGCCGAAGCCGCCCCGGGCACGGTGCTATGTGGCTTCCGTACCTATGC
>JBHENV010000068.1:0-2754 GCA_046261895.1 Candidatus Limnocylindria bacterium | reverse complement strand
CGATCCGGCGTGGCGCCGGAGGCGATCGACGAGACGATCATGGGCCAGGTCCTCCAGGCCGGCGCCGGGCAGGCCCCCGCTCGGCAGGCGGCGCTGAAGGCGGGACTTCCCGACGGCGTGAGCGCCACCACCATCAACAAGGTCTGTGGCTCCGGGCTGAAGGCGGTCATGATGGGCGCGGCGGCGATCCGTGCCGGCGATGCCGAGCTCATCGTGGCCGGCGGCATGGAGTCGATGAACATGGCGCCCTACCTGCTCCCGCAAGCGCGCACCGGCTATCGGCTCGGGGATGGGAAGGTCGTCGATTCGACCGTTCACGACGGCCTGTGGTGCTCGACCTGCAACGTGCACATGGGCACGCATGCCGAGCGGGTCGCGGCCAAGCACGACGTGACGCGCGCGGCGCAGGACGAGTTCGCGTTGCGCTCCCACCAGCGCGCCATTGCGGCCCAGGGGGCCGGTCGCTTCGACGACGAGATCGTCGCGGTTACGGTGCACGGCAAGAAGGGGGACACGGTGGTCGGCGTCGACGAGGGCCCGCGGTCGGACTCGACGCTGGAGGCGCTGGCTCGGTTGACCCCGGCATTCCAGGCCGATGGTGGATCGGTCACAGCCGGCAACGCGCCCGGCATCACCGATGGGGCCGCCGCCCTCGTGATCTCGTCGGAGGATGCATTGAACGGCGCGCAGCCGATCGCCCGCATCACCGGATACGCCCAGGCCGACGTGGCGCCGGAATGGCTCTTCGAGGCTCCGATCCACGGCGTGCGGCGCCTGGTAGAGCGCGTCGGCGGATCGGTCGCCGACTTTGACCTGATCGAGATCAACGAGGCGTTCGCCGCCCAGGTCCTTGCCGATGGGAACGAGCTGGGCTTCGACTGGGATCGCGTCAACGTCAACGGCGGCGCGATCGCGCTCGGCCACCCCATCGGCGCATCCGGAGCGCGGGTGCTGACCACGCTGCTGTACGAGCTGCGACGCCGCGGCGGAGGGAAGGGCCTCGTCACGCTCTGCCTGGGCGGCGGGGGAGCGGTCGCCATGGCGGTCGAGACCCTCTAGGCACCCAGCTCGGTCAGCACCGCATCGAGGGTGGTGACGATCAGCTTGACCTCGTCCCGGCGAATGCAGAGTGGCGGGCGGATCTTGAGCGTGTTGCCGTTTCGCCCCGTCGTGCCGATCAGCACGCCGCGCTCGCGCATCCCGTCCTTCGTTCCGGCGGCGAGGTCGCGGGCTGGCTCGTGGCTATCCGGATCGGTGACAAGCTCGACCCCGAGCATGAGCCCGCGGCCCCTGACGTCGCCGACGGCCGGGTGACGCGCCGCCAGGTCCGCGATCGCCGCCCGCAGCCAGGCTCCCACTGCCTCTGCGTTGGCGATCAGCCGCTCGTCCTCGATGACGTCCAGCACGGCGAGTGCCGCCGCACACGCCACCGGGTTGCCGCCGAACGTGCTGAAAAAGGTTGTCTGTGAGGCCATCCGGTCGGCGATCCCGGCGCGGGTGACCACCGCCGCCACCGGATGGCCGTTGCCCATCGCCTTGCCGAGCGTCACGATGTCAGGGCTCACGCCCCAGCGAGAGAACCCCCACATCCCGTCGCCGGTGCGGCCGAATCCGGCCTGGACCTCATCGGCGACGAAGAGGGCGCCAGCATCGCGTGCCGCGGCGACGAGCTCGGCGACGACCGCCGGAGCGGGCACGAAGACACCATCCGAGGTGAAGGTCGAGTCGACGAGGAACGCGGCGGGGCGGCGACCTCGCTCCGCCAGGCGCCCCACGGTGGCGACCATCTCGGCACGGGCGACGAAAGCTGGGCTGTCGGTATCGGCGTATGCGCCGCGGTAGCTATCGGGCGCGGGGCAGGTCTCGACACCTGGGGGCTGCTCTCCGCGCGGCCACTCCGACGGCGAGAAGTCGGCGATCGCAGCGGTGACGCCGTGGTACGCCCAATCGGTGACGATGCCGGTATCGCCACCGGTGACCGTCGTGGCCAGGCGCCAGGCGAGATCGTTCGCCTCGCTGCCGGAATTCACGAACATGACCGTGTCCAGGCCGTCGGGCATCGTCGCGGTCAGGTGCTCCGCCAGCTCGATTACGTTCTCATGCAGGTATCGAGTGTTCGTGTTGAGCGTCGCGGCCTGGCGCGCGATCGCCTCCACCACGCGCGGATGCGAATGGCCGACGACCGGGACGTTGTTGTACGCGTCCAGGTAGCCGCGTCCGTGCGTGTCGAACATCCAGGCACCCTCGCCACGAACGAGGTGGAGCGGCCGTTGGTAGCTGAGCGGCTCAAGCGCGCTGCCGAGGACGCGCCCGCGGCGCGCCATGAGCTGGTCATCGGCAACCCATCCACCAGCTCGGACTGTGTGTGCCGGTCGTCGGGCGGCGGCTGCCAGGCGGCGGCCCGACTCCTCGAAGCCGATCGCCTCGAGCTGGGCCAGGAGCGTCCAGGCCGGCTCCGACCACCCGCGGATGTAGTCGTTGTCTGGATACTGGCGCGTGCGGTGCGCTGAGATCAGGATCGTCTGGGCCATCCGGCCGGCAATCAGGTCTCCGAGCAGCTGCGCCTCGACGTCCTCGAGCGGCAGGACCGACGTGTACCCGTCCAGAAATGTAGTCGCCACCCCAACGATATCGTCGCGCTCGCGGAGCAGCGACTGGAGCGTCGCCGGGATGTCGAGCACAAGCGCGGTGTGCGCCATGTCGCCGAAGTCGATTATTCCGGTCACCGTGCCCGCCGAGTCGACCAGCAGGTTG
>JBHENV010000067.1:0-5022 GCA_046261895.1 Candidatus Limnocylindria bacterium | reverse complement strand
GGAGATCGGCCAACGCCTCGGAGAGCACGTACTGATGGTTGTCGCTTCGGTCGTCATCGGCTTCGTGATCAGCTTCGGCCTGGCGATGGTGGCGCGTCGCTACCCGCAAACCTACGGATCGATCCTGGGGGTGGCCGGAACGATCTACGCGATCCCGTCTCTCGCGCTCTTCGTGCTGCTCATTCCGCTGACCGGCCTGAGCGTGACGACCGGCATCGTGGCCCTCGTGCTCTACACGCTCCTGATCCTGTTTCGCAACATCGTGACAGCGCTTGAAGGCGTCCCTCCTGACGTGATCGAAGCCGCGAACGGGATGGGATACGGCGCAGGGCAGCGCTTTTGGCGCGTCGAGTTGCCGATCGCCATGCCGATCATCGTGGCCGGGCTGCGGATCGCGACAGTGACCACCATCGGGCTTGTGACGATCACGACCTTCATCGGCCTGGGCGGGCTTGGATACCTGATCATCAACAGCGGCACCCGGCGGTTCTTCCCCACGTCGATCTACGTGGGGGTGCTGCTGTGCGTATTGCTGGCCGTACTCGCCGACCTCGCGCTCCTCTGGCTGCAGCGGCGGCTCACGCCGTGGGCGCAGGCTCGAGAGCCCTAGCCAATGGACCTCTTCGGCGAGGGCATCGCCTGGCTCGCGGACACGGGGAACTGGACGGATCCGCGCAACGGGATCCTGCTGCGCCTGTGGGAGCACGTCTCCCTCTCAGCGTCCTCCCTGCTGGTGGCCGGCCTCATCGCCCTTCCCATGGGGCTCTGGATCGGGCACACGGGCCGCGGTGCGACGGCGGTCATCGCCATTGCCAACATCGGCCGCGCGGTGCCGTCGGTCGGCTGGCTGGGGATCGTCTTCCCGCTCACGCTGGCCCTCTTCGGCCGCGGGGGTCTTGGATTCCTCCCGTCGCTCATAGCCCTGGTCGCGCTGGCCATTCCACCGATGGTGACGAACACATACGCCGGCCTGCGCGAGGTCGACCGCGACCTCGTAGAGGCCGGTCGCGGCATGGGGATGCGCGAGATGGAGATCCTGCGTCACATCGAGGTGCCGGTCGCGCTTCCCGTCATCCTGGCCGGCATCCGCGTGTCGGCGGTCCAGACCGTCGCCACGGCCACGCTCGCCTCGATCGTCGGAGGCGGAACGCTGGGCGAGTTCATCGTGCAGGGGATCTTCGTCCGCGCGCTCGACCGCGTCGTCGGTGCCGCCATCCTCGTTGCCGCCCTCGCGATCCTCACCGAGCTGACCTTCTCGTTCATCCAGCGTCGGGCCACCTCGCCCGGGCTGAGCGGGCGGAGGGAATGGTCTCCGATGGACCCGGGCCAGGTCGGCCGAACCACCACCGATTGATACGTCGCGTACCGCACTTCGTACCGACTACCGGGTGTTCCGCGTGAACCATGAGGCTTGTGCGCTGGTAAGGGTCATCGGAACCCTGCGGTAGACTCTGCCGCTCATCGGTGACGTCGCATCCGCGACGACCACAACCACTCAGGAGGAGAACCCAATGCGGATTCACCGCACGCTAGCCCTCGGGGCGGCGACCATGGTGCTGGTGCTCAGCGCCTGCTCGCCGGGTGAGGGCAGCAGTCCATCCGAGGCTGCCAGCGAACCCGCGTCCGAGCCGGCCACCGGCGAACTGCCAGAGATCTCGATCGGCTCGGCAGGGTTTCCCGAGGCGGCCCTCGTGGCCGAGATCTATGCACAGGCGCTGGAGGTGAACGACTATTCGGTCGAGCGCCACCTCGAGCTGGGTGAGCGCCCGGCCGTACGAGCTTCGTTCGAGGCGGGAGAGATCAACCTCGCGCCGGACTATCTCGGCGGACTGGGTTCTGACCTCGGGGCCGAGATCTCGCCGGACGCCGCCGCAACCCACGAGGCCATGGTCGCCGCGCTCGAGGCAGAGGGCCAGACGGCACTCGACTATTCGCCCGGCACCGATGCGGACGGCTTCGTGGTTCGCCAGGAGACGGCGGATGAGCTCGGCCTTGCCACGATGAGCGACCTCGCCGAGGTCGCGGGCGACCTGGTGTGGGGCCTGGCACCCGGCTGTCCCGAGAACCCTGTCTGCGGTCCGGGCCTCAACGAGGTGTACGGCATCGACATCAGCACCCTCGATTCCGAGTCGCTGCCTCCGTGCAGCGTCGAGATCGCGGAGGCGCTGAACAACGACGCCATCCAGGTCGCGCAGGTCTGCACGACGCAGGCCGAGATCGCGAGCTTCAACTTCGTCCTGCTCGAGGATGACCAGGAGCTCGCGCCAGCCCAGAACCTGGCGCCGATCCTGACGCAGGAGTTGGCCGATGCCGGCGGTGATGATCTCGCCGGCGTTCTGAACGCCGTCAGCGAGCTGCTGACGACCGAGGAGCTCACGAACCTGAATCTGCAGATCGCCGAGCAGGAGAGCTACGAGGACATCGCGAGCCAATGGCTCAGCGATAACGCCCTCGACTGAGGCGTCGCGCTTCCCAGCCTGGGGCGGGCCGGTTCGCCGGTCCGCCCCTTCTCGTGCATCATGACCGAGCCGATGCACGACCTCGTCACCGACCATCTCGACCTCGCCGAATGGGGCCGCCGCGTGGCCGAGCTGTACACCTCAGACCGCGCCGATCCGCGCGCCGGACCGATGCTCGCGCGGCGGGTGCGGTTCGAGCCCGATCCCGACGCGACGCCAGCTTCGAAGGACACATGACCGACGCCCGCGCCGCCCAGCCGCGCCAGTGCATCAAATGCGGCCGCGAGGTGGGTCCGGACGAGACGATCTGCGAGGTCTGCAACCGCGCCGGCATGACGACGCCGTCCGCCTCGCAGTACCACGGCACGGTGGTCGCGGCCATCGTAGTGGCGGTCGCGGGACTGGCCTTGGCGGCCAGCCTCTCGCTGCGTGGCGTCGGGCCGTATGGCGTGGAGGTCGTCGGCATCGAGGCGGCGGAGCCGGTCGGCTACACGATCACGTACAGCATCACGAACGAGGGTACGAGGGCGGGACGTGCGAAGTGCCAGCTCGTGGCGCTCGGTCCCGATGGCAGGCGGCTGCGCACGGTTGGCAATGTGTCGTCGCAGATCGAGGGCGGCGAGAGTGCCGAGCTGACCGAGACGATCCCGGGCCTCGAGTCAGAGCCGGCCGACGTGACGGTGAGCTGTTCGTGACCCAGCTCGTTGCTTCTTCTCCGGATCGGTCATGCCCGACATCGGCGGCATGTTCGATGCCCTCGGCAGCGTCGGCTGCACGCGTCCGTCGTCGTCCTCCTCCAGCTCAGGAGGCGGCGGTTTCTCGGGGGGTAGCAGTTCGAGTGGCGGTGGCGGATCCGGCTCGTTCTAGGGCGGTGCTGGCGCTGATTCAGGTGAGGGTCTATCGTTCGCGCCGATGAGCTTCAACCGACGCGGCCCCGACCGCCGACCCGATCGACCCGATCGAGACCGATCCGACCGACCACCGCAGCGCCGCGGCGATTGGCAGCCGCGCGAGCGCGGCGGCAGCGATCGCCCGGGAGGCGACCGGCCGTTTCAGGCGCGGGGTGGCACCGATCGCCCGTACCAGCCGCGCGGCGGCGGGGATCGCCCGTATCAGCCGCGTGGCGGGGGGGATCGCCCGTATCAGCCTCGACCGCAGTTTGATCGCCCGCCGGACGAGGGGGCGATGTCGATCCGGCTCGACCCGCGCCGCGTCAACGCGCTCAAGCACCTGGCCGGCGAGGCCGGTGTTCGACCCGGTGACCTCGTCCGCCAGTGGGTCGAAGAGCGCATCGATGGCGCTCGTCGCGGCACGGCTGCGGCGCCGAGCGCCGCTCCATTGCAAGACGTGCTCGCCCGACTCGAGGAGCTCGCCGCACGCGTCGCGGCGCTGGAGTCGACGAGCGGATCCGGTGCCCCCCAGCCGGCCGCCGCCGACGATCCCGACGGGCCAACCGAGCAGGCGGCCGAGGCCGAGCGGGTCACCGAGCCCGCGCAGATGGGCGACGCCCACCCTGGGGCCGCAAAGCGTGTGTCGGCAGCTCCCAAGGCCGAGCGAGTCGCCCTTCACGACGAGATGATCGCCGCCATCCGCGAACACGGCCCGATGTCGGCAGCCGACCTCGCCAAGGCGGTCGTCGATCGCGGCCGCTACGCGGTCCCGCGCAGCGGCAAGCCGATCGACGCGAAGACAGTGAGCCAGCGCGTCAGCAATCCGACCTATCGGTCACGGTTCGTGCGTCGTGAGGGACGCATCGGGCTCGCGGAGGAGTCGGCCGAGGAGTCGTAGGCGCTACGCTCAGCCCTCGAGGATGAAGGTCACCAGGATATTCGCCTGGAACTCGACGGCTCCGTCCTGGTTCACGTTGACGCGCTGCTCCTTGACCCACGCGCCGCGGACGCCGCGGAGCGTCTTGCTCGCGCGGTCGATCCCCTGGCGGACCGCATCCTCGAAGCTCTCGGTCGAGGTGCAGGAAAGCTCGGTCACCTTGGCGACTGACATCGGCGGAATCTCCCTGGTTCGGTGGCTGGGCGGACGGGTGTGCGCCCAGGCTCCACCCGGTGCAGGTAGCGGGCCAGACACGCACGTTCGACCACTGGGGGCCTTCAGCCGGGGCTATGCGAGGCGGTCCAGGCGAGCAGCTCATCGGCCGGCATGGCGTTGACCACCATCGGCTGCGTCACGCCGCACAGGAAGGCGCGCTCGCAGCCGTTGCCAAGCCAGAAGAGCTGCCCCGGTGCGTGCGCGTCGGAGTCGATCGACACCCGACAGCCGGCCTCCACGGCCAGGCGCAGCAGTCGCTTCGGCGGATCCAGCCGCTCGGGCCGCGAATTGATCTCGACCGCCTTGCTGAAGCGGGCGGCCGCGGCGAAGACAAGCTCGGCATCGAACGACGACGGCGGACGGTTCCGGCTGCGCGTCTTCATCCGCCCGGTGCAGTGGCCGAGGATGTCGAGGTTCGGGTCGGCCAGCGCCGTGACCATCCGCACCGTCATGGCGCGCCCCTCGGAGCGCAGGGCCGAGTGGACGCTGCCGACCACCACGTCCAGGCGCGCCAGCAGCT
>JBHENV010000066.1:0-4834 GCA_046261895.1 Candidatus Limnocylindria bacterium | reverse complement strand
CCTCTTCTGCCTCGCCAAGAGCATCGGCGGCGGGATCCCGATCGGCGCCTTCGGCGGCAGGGGCGAGGTGATGGCCGCGATCGAGACCCTGGAAGGGACACCAGCCTTCGATGGGGATACTGCGGGCGCCGGGGTCAACCGCTCGACTCTTCCGGGCGGAGCGACGCGGGTCGCCCACCTCGGCACGTTCAACGGCAACCCGCTCTCGATGGCAGCAGGGCTGGTGACCCTGAAGCAGATCCTGACGAAGGACGTGTCCCCGCGGCTGCACGCCATGGCCGATCGGCTGACCGCCGGTAGCCAGCGCGTGCTGGACGAGTACGGCCTGCCCGGATACGCGATCAACGTCGGGCCCAAGGGCTGCGTCATGTTCACGCCGGATCGCGTGACGAACTACCGCAGCTTCATCGGCCTGGACTCGGAGCTTTGGGGCGCGAGCTTCTTCTACCTGGCCAACCGCGGGATCCTGCTCCCGCCCGGTCCGGACGACCAGTGGACGCTATCGGTCCAGCACACCGATGACGAGATCGACCGCTACGTCGAGGTCTTCGGCTCCTTTGCGGCTGAGCTGACCGCCTGACCCCCTGCGTCAAGCGGCGGCGGAGGCCGCGACGTATGGTTGACCGAGGAGGTGGGTGATGCTCGAACGTACGGCGCGGCCGCTCCGGGGCCTATGGAACGGCACCGCGTCCGTGATGGACGCGATCTTCGGGGCGCTCGGGCGGCCGGGGAAGCTCCTCCAGGACGTCCTGAATGGCTCGTGGCTGGGGCACTCCCTGCACGCGGTCATCGTGGATGTGGTGGTCGGCGGGGCAACGGCGGCCCTGCTGCTGGACGTGCTGCGTGTCCTCTTCGAGGTCGAAGGCCTCGAGACGGCCAGCACCTGGATCGTGGGGCTCGTGTGGCTCTCGGCGATCGGCGCCATCATCACCGGTCTCACTGACTTCAAGGACACCGGACCGGGTGGGAGCGAGCGCGATATCGCCGGCCTCCACGGCGTGACGAACATCGCAGGGACCGCGATCTTGACGGCCTCCTTCTTCCAGCGCCTTGCCGGCAACCACGATCCTGCCTTCTGGGTGTTCCTCATCGGCTATCTGGTCATCTCGCTTGGCGCCTACATCGGCGGGCATGTCGTCTACAAGTACGGTTACATGGTCGACCACAACGCCTTCAGCCGGGGAAAGCGGGCGAAGGAGTTTATGCCGGTGATGCTCGCAGCGGAGCTGCCCGAGCGGGTGCCGACGAAGGTGAGCTTCGGCTCGACCGCGGTGATGCTGGTGCGGCGTGGTGAGCTCGTTCATGCCCTCAAGGAGACCTGCTCGCACGCGGGAGGCCCCCTCTCGAAGGGAGAGCTCACGGAGGATACGATCAGCTGCCCCTGGCACGCTTCGACCTTCCGGCTGGCCGACGGTTCGGTCGTCCATGGCCCGGCCGGCTCCCGGCAGGTGTCGTACCGGGCTCGCATCAACGGGGACCAGGTGGAGCTCCAGGGCCCGCATCACTAGCTCGAGCCGCTCGGCCGATCGGCTAGACTCGGGTCCCCCGAGCCCCTGCCCGTGTCCCGTGTCCCGTGTCCAAGGAGCCCGCGTGACCTACCTGCCGACCGCCGACCACGACGAGCTGCGCGTGGTTGTGCGGCAGCTCGCCCAGGAGCGGATCGCACCTCGCGCCGCCCAGATCGACGACGCCGCGGAGTTCCCGCACGATCTCAGGGAGCTGCTGGCGCAGCAGGATCTGCTCGGAACCTGCTTCGAGGAGAAGCACGGCGGAACGGGGCTCGACTCCATTGCCCAGGCGATCCTCGTCGAGGAGATCGCACGCGCCGACGCCACCACCAGCCTGATCCCGATCGTCCAGAAGCTCGGTGCGCTCCCGATCATCCAGGCCGGCACGGACGAGCAGAAGGACCGATACCTGCCGCGCCTTGCGTCCGGCGAGTGGCTGATCGCCTTTGCGCTGACAGAGGCCGCCGCCGGCAGCGATGTGGCCGCCAACCGGATGCGGGCGGTCCCTGACGACGACCACTACGTGCTGAACGGCTCGAAACGCTTCATCACCCACGGATCTCTGGCCGACGTGCTGACGGTGTTCGCCCTGACCGACCCGGAGGCCGGAGGCAGGAAGGGGATGAGCTGCTTCATCGTCGAGACCGAGACCCGCGGCTTCGCGGCCCCGCGCGTCGAGCACAAGATGGGGATCCGTGGCTCGCCGACGGCCGAGCTGACGTTCGATGACGTCCGGGTGCCGGAACGGAACCGGCTCGGCGCGGAGGGCGACGGGTTCAGGATCGCCATGGCGACGCTCGACCGCAGCCGGCTCAGCATCGCGGCCCAGGCCGTCGGCATCGCGCAGGGAGCGCTCGACGCATCGGTCTCCTATGCCGCGGAGCGACAGCAGTTCGGTCAGCGCGTGGCTGACTTTCAGGGGATCCAGTGGATGCTCGCCGACATGGCCACCCAGACCGAGGCGGCCCGCCAGCTCACCTACGCCGCTGCGGCTCGCGTCGACAGCAAGGCGGCCGACCTTCCGTACTGGACCTCCAGCGCCAAGCTTGTGGCGGGCGACACCGCCATGCGTGTCACCACCGATGCCGTCCAGGTGCTCGGCGGATACGGCTATATCACCGAGTACCCCGTGGAGCGCATGATGCGTGACGCCAAGATCACGCAGCTCTACGAGGGGACGCAGCAGATCCAACGCCTCATCGTCGCGCGCCAGCTCCTGCAGCGGGCAGGCGTCGCGCATCGAGGCCCGCAGTGAGGAGCCGAGCAGGCGGATCGTGAAGATCGTCGTATGCATCAAGCAGGTCCCGGCCACCGGCGCCGACAAGCGCTATACCGATGACCTGCGTCTCGACCGGACCGGCGTCGAGGCCATCATCAACCCGCTCGACGAATACGCCATCGAACAGGCCCTGCGCCTGGTCGACGACGGAAGCGTCGATAGCGTCACCTACCTCTCGATGGGCCCCGAGCAGGCCGCCGAGGCGCTGCGCCGTGCCCTCGCCATGGGCGGCGACGAGGCCGTGCTGGTCACCGACCCGGCCCTTGCCGGCGCCGATGAGTGGGCAACCGCCAAGGTCCTCGCCGCGGCGCTCGACAGGCTTGCGCCCGAAGTGGCGCTCATGGGGATGGCGTCCGACGACGCGCGAGGCTCGCTCGTCCCCGGGGCAGTCGCCGCCATGCGCCAGGTGCCGCTCCTGAGCTACGGAGCCGAGCTGAAGGTGAGCGATGGCGAAGCGCGCGTGCGCCGGCTGTCGGCGACCGGTTTCGACTGGATCTCAGCACCCGTGCCGCTGGTCGCGACCGTCACCGACCAGGTGGGGGAGCCGCGCTATGCCAGCCTCAAGGGGATCATGGCCGCCAAGCGCAAGCCGATGCAGACGTGGTCACTGGCGGACCTCGACCTGCCGGCCAACGACCTCGCCGGAGGCGCGCTCACCCGGGTGACCGACACCCGTCCTCCGGAGGAGAAGCCGCCGACCGAACGGATCGAGAACCTTCCACCGGCCGAGGCGGCGACGAAGATCGCCGACTGGCTGGAGCTGAGAAAGCTGATCTGAGACCGATGAGCAACGACATCCTCTTTCTCGCCGAGTTCGTCGCCGGTGCGGCGGCGCGCTCGGCGCTCGAGCTCGCAACCGGAGCGGCCGAGCTGGCCGGTCAGTCCGGCGGATCGGCCATCGCACTCGCCTATGGACCCGGAGCCGCCGCCGGGGCGGCCGGGCTCGGGGCGCACGGCGCGGTACGCGCCATCGTCCTGGGCGACGAGGATCGGCCGGCCATCACCTATGCTGCGGCCACCATGGCGGCCGTGCGCGACACCGCCGCGCTGGCGGTCCTTGCGCCGGCCACGCCCAACGGGCGTGACCTGGCCGCCGCGCTGGTCGGCACGCTCCACGTGCCCGCGTTCGGACCGGTCCGCGCGGCGCGCGTGGTCGACGGTGTCCTCGAGACCGAGCAGTCGACCCTCCAGGGCAGCGTGATCACCACGGCCCGGCCGACCGATGGCGCTCCATCACCCTCCATCGCGCTGGTCCTGGCGAATACCTTCGCACCGGCGGAGGGCGGAACCGCCAGCGCGGAGGTCGCGCAGGCGCCGGATGCAGAGGATTCCGCCTTCGGAAAAGCGACCATCGCCGAGAGTCACGAGGCGGACGCAAAGGTCGTCAATCTGGAGGAGGCGACCGTCATCGTGGCCGGGGGCCGCGGCGTCGGAGGCGAGGAGGGCTTCGCGCCGCTGCGTGACCTGGCCGCCGCGCTGGGCGGCGCGGTCGGGGCCTCGCGCGCCGCGGCCGACGCTGGCTGGATCCCGTACCAGCTCCAGATCGGGCAGACCGGCAAGATGGTCAAGCCGGCGCTCTACATCGGTGCCGGCGTCAGTGGCGCCATCCAGCACCGGGTCGGGATGCAGACCGCCGAGCACGTGGTCGCCATCAATCGCGATCCCGACGCGCCGATCGGCGAGTTCGCCGACCTGTTCGTGGTCGGCGACCTGTTTCAGATCGTGCCGGCTCTCACGGACGAGATTCGACGGCGCAAGGGAAGCTAGGGGGTAGGCTACGCAGATGCGCGCATTGTTCGGTGGTCGGCGACGGAGTGTGTTCGGGCACGGCAACGAGCTCGGCCAGTATCGCGCCGAGGCGTTCCAGATCACGGAACGGATCGATTCGCTGCTGGCGGCCGTCGCGGACGACATCGACGCGCTGCGACGTCGGGCCCTGGATCCAGACGAGGCGGTCACCCGCCTCGGTGCGCAGGAGGACCTGCTCGACGAGGAGGTTGCCCGGTTGCAGGCGATGATGGCGCCCGAGGAGCTCCACGGCCTGCAC
>JBHENV010000065.1:0-2614 GCA_046261895.1 Candidatus Limnocylindria bacterium | reverse complement strand
CGATCGGCTCGCCCGCCGCCGCATGGTCGTCGAGGGGGCGTATGCCACGCTCCGCACGCTCTCGCCGACCGCAACGCTCGAGCGGGGCTATGCCGTGGCTCGCTACGCCGACGGCCGGATCCTGCACGACGCTTCGGACGTGGGACCAGGTGAGGCGCTGCAGGTCATCGTGGCGCGCGGTACCGTTGAAGCCCGCGTCGAGCGCACCCGCACGGACGGCACCGAGGAGCTGCTCTCATGATCGACGATGCGCGTTTCGACGTCCTCACCGACGAGGAGCTTGCCAGGCGACCGTTCGACGAGCTGGTGGTCGCGCTCCAGGGGACGGTCCAGCGCCTCGAGGGCGGAAGCGTCGGCCTCGAGGAGAGCATCAAGCTCTACCGTCAGGGGTTGCGGCTGCACGCCGCCTGCGAGACGCGGCTGCGCGAGGCGGAGCTGACGATCACGGAGCTCGGCCGGCGCGGCGTGACCGGGGCAGAACCGGAGGAGCACTGAGGTTGAGGAACGTGCGCATCGGCTCGACACACGTATCGGATGCGTCGATGTCGGGCGCCGTCACGTCGACGGCGAGTGGCTCGTCTCTAGGGCGATTCGATCGGTCCTATACTTTCGTGCGACCCCCAGGAGGCATGTTTTCTTGACTCTGCTCGAGACCATCCGCGAGCCATCGCAGCTGCACGGTATGACGCCGGAGCAGCTCGAAACCCTTGCCGCGGAGCTCCGCGAGAAGATGATCCGCACGGTTCATCGCACCGGGGGTCACCTTGCCAGCTCGCTTGGCGCCGTCGAGATCACCATCGCCCTGCACCGGGTGATGAGCTCGCCGCAGGACCGAATCGTGTGGGACACCGGTCACCAGGCGTACGCGCACAAGCTGCTGACGAACCGCTGGGACCGCTTCGACACGCTTCGCCAGCTCGACGGGATCGGTGGGTTTCCGCGGCGCAGCGAGAGCGAGCATGACGTGTTCGACGGTGGCCATGCCGGAACCGGTGTCAGCATCGGCGTCGGCCTGGCGGCGGCACGTGACGCGCAACGCCGGTCCAGCCCGCAGCGCCGTCAGCGAATCGCCGTCTGCGTCGGGGATGCCGCCATCGGCTCCGGGGTGACGATGGAAGCGCTCAACCACCTCGGGCACACCAAGCACCCGATGCTGATCGTGCTGAACGACAACGAGATGAGCATTAGCCCATCGGTTGGCGGGCTGTCGACGCGGCTGAACAAGATGCGCCTCTCCCGCGCCTACCAGGAGACAAAGTCGGCCACCGTCAAGGCGCTCCCGCGGGTCCCCGTGGTCGGGAAGCCGGCGTTCGACCTGCTGGCGTGGGCCAAGGAGGGCTTCAAGCGGAGTTGGGCCAAGGTCGGGTTCTTCGAGGACATGGGGATCACCTACATCGGGGTATTGGACGGCCACAACCTCGACGAGCTGGAGGCGGCGTTCGAGGCGGCGTTCCAGCTTCGCGGCCCGGTTCTCGTCCACGTCAAGACGATCAAGGGCAAGGGATATGCGCCCGCCGAGCGGGACTCGATGAGCTTCCACGGCGCCAGCCTGCCGCCGATCGACCTGCTGCTCATCGACCCGACCGAGGAGCCCCTGCCAGCGGAGGGCAAGCCCACGCGGAAACCGAAGACGTATACCCAGACCTTTGTCGAGGAGCTCGTACGTCTGGCCGAGACCGATGAGCGCATCACCGCCATCACCGCCGGCATGCCGACCGGCACCGGCCTCTCCCGGTTCGCCGAGCACTTTCCATCCCGCTTCCACGATGTTGGCATCGCGGAGCAGCACGGGGTCACCATGGCGGCCGGGCTGGCCCTCGCCGGCATGCGCCCGGTCGTCGCGCTCTACTCCACGTTCAGCCAGCGGGCCTTCGACGGGCTCGTCCATGACGTCTGCCAGAACGAGCTGCCGGTCCTGCTGGGCCTCGACCGATCCGGCCTGGTCGGGGAGGACGGGACATCGCACCAGGGCATGTTCATGCTGCCGGGCATGCGATCGCTGCCGAACCTGGCGATCGGCTCACCAAAGGACGAGCAGGAGCTGCGGGACCTGGTGGTCACGGCGCTCGGCCACGACGGGCCGGCGGCGCTGCTCTACCCGCGCGACGCGGGCGAGGACCTTCCGGACCGCCAGGGCGTTGCCCTCGAGCTCGGCCGCGGGGAGGTGCTGCGGACCGGCGACGACCTCCTGCTGGTCGGCTTTGGGCCGATCGTTCAGCGCCTGGTCGCCGTCGCTTCCGAGCTGGAGGCGGACGGCCTGGCCGCCACCGTCATCAATGCTCGCTGGGCGAAGCCGCTCGACGAGGCACTGATCGGCGAGCACGCGGCTGGCAAGCGGCTCGTCGTCACGGCCGAGGAGTCGGCGGCCATGGGTGGATTCGGCGACGGCGTCCTCGATGCCCTGAACCGCGCCGGCATCCATGTCCCGCTCCACAAGGTCGCGCTGGCCGATGGCTTCGTCCATCACGGCGCGGTCGACGATCTTCGAAGCCAGCAGCGGATCGACGCGCCCGGCATCCTGGCCCAGGTGCGTGACGCGCTCGGCGTGTCCGGTGCCCGGCCGAAGCGGCGTTCCAGGGTCTCCGCCGCCTAGGAACGTCGCTCCCTTGCGTGT
>JBHENV010000064.1:0-7372 GCA_046261895.1 Candidatus Limnocylindria bacterium | reverse complement strand
GACACCGGCCCGCTCTTCGACACCGGGATCGCGCTGCTCCGACGCGCGCTGGTCGCGGGTCGCGGCGTGCGGCTGATCGGCCTGACGGCCATCTCGCTGAGCGATGCGCAGCAGCTGACGCTGTTCGGGGCGCCCGACCGCCAGGATCGACTGTCTCGTTCGATCGACGCCGTCCGTGAGCGGTTCGGCGATGGCGCGATCACTCGCGCCCGGCTGCTCACCGATCGGCCACATCGGCGCTTCGATCTCGGCGAGCGGCCCGCGGTCATTGCCGACGACCTCGATCAAGACGCTTGACGAATCGAACGAATGTTCGGTATAGTCGCGCTCTAGTCGAACGCCTGTTCGAGTGCCCGAGCAGGTCCTCACCCGTCAGGAGGCAGACAATGGCACTCGTTCAGATTTCCCCCATCGAGGCGCAGGTCCGCTGGGACCGGCATGCCGATCGACCGTCCGACGTGCGCTGGAACGGCCACCACCTGCGCGTCTCCCGGCTCGACGCGGTGCGCGACGAGCGTTCCGCCTATCCGGCCGAGCGTGGGCCGCGCATCACGTTCGTCCTGCGCACCACCGACGGTGGTCGCGCCTCAGTGGTCTTCGACGGCCGTCGCAAGCGCTGGTTCCTGGAGGCCGTCGAGCGCGCCGCCTGATCCGGCCAACCCCGCGCCTACAATCGGCCCGACATCGTCAGGGCCGATTCGGTCACCCGGCGATGCTCGCTATTGAGGGTCTCGCCGCCGATGGACACGCGCCTCACGGAGACGACGGTTCGCACGCTGGTCGAACGACTGGCGACGAGCGACCCTGCGCCCGGCGGCGGCAGCGCGGCCGCCATTGCCGGCGCCATGGGAGCCGCGCTCATCCAGATGGTCGTGGAGCTCACAACCGGACGGACCGCGGCGGAAGGCCACCAGGAGACCCTCGCCGAGATTCGGCAGGCCGCCGCTGGCTGGCAATCCGAGCTGCTGAACCTGGCCGAGCTCGACGCGAATGCCTACGACGCGGTGATCCGCGCGCGCCGGCTCCCGCGAACATCCGAGCTGGAGCGCCAGGCGCGGAGCCTGCAGATCGACGCGGCCGTGCGCGAGGCGACGCGGGTGCCGCTGGCCACGGCACAGGCGGCATCGGCGGTGCTCGACCTGGCCGAGCAGGTGGCGCCAATCGGGAACAGGAATGCCGTCAGCGATGTCGGCGTTGCCGGGTTGCTGTCGGTGGCCGCTTTGCGCGGCGCCGCGCTGAACGTCGAGATCAACCTTCCCTACCTGACATCTGACGACACCCTGCGCAACGAGGCGGCGGCCGAGATCGGAGGCCTGCTGGCAACCGTGGATCCCAGGGATCGATCGCTCCGGCATGCCGTGGCAGAGCGGCTGCGGTGACGGCCCGGCGGCTCGACGGGCGGGAACTTGCCTCGCATCTGCGCCGCGACCTTCAGCATCGCGTCGAGGCCCTGACGGGCGATGACGGCGCCGCGCCCCGGCTCGCCATCCTGCGATCCGGAAGCAGCGAGTCGGCGACCCTGTATGCCGTCAGCCTGGAGCGCGCTGCACGCAGCGTGGGTGTCGAACCGCTGCTGGCCACCGATGGTGACGAGCCGTTGCTCGAGATGATCGCGCGACTCAACGACGATCCACAGGTGGCCGGCATCGTCGTGGCCCAACCCATGTCTGACGTTGAGGACGGCCGTCGCCTGGTCGAGCAGATCGACCCCGCCAAGGACGTCGACGGTGCGACGCCGACGAACGCCGGTTGGCTGGCTCGCGGCGAGCCCGCGTTCGTACCCGCCACCGCGCTGGCGGTCATCGCACTCCTGGAGGCATACGACATCGCGATCGCCGGACGGCGCGCCGTGATCATCGGACGCTCGGCCGTCGTCGGACGCCCGGTCGCCTCGCTGCTCGTCGCCCGCGACGCCACGGTGGTGATCTGCCACCGCTCGACGCGCAATCTCGCTCGTGAGACTCGTCGGGCGGAGATCCTGGTCTCCGCGGCCGGCGCACCGGGCCTGGTGCGGGCCGAGATGGTGAACCGATCCACCGTGATCGTCGACTGCGGCATCAACGCGGTTGCGTCGGGGATCGTGGGCGACGTCGAATTCGCGACGGTCGCGCCCGTCGTGCGCGCCCTCAGCCCCGTCCCGGGCGGCATCGGCCCGGTGACGCCGATGATGGTCCTGCGTCAGACCGTCGAGTCCGCTGAGCGAGCCGCGTCGCTGCGCCAGTAGGGATCGCCCATCACGGTGCGCACGAACGAATCGAGCTCGGGGAGCATGATCACGCCGGTCGCGTCACGCGAGCCGCGCCGAAGGTACAGCGACCGGAGCAGGCAGAGCCGCTCGAATCGCTGATGCTGCTCGGAGGTTGGCGTGTCCATGCCGTCGATGATCGGCGTCGATCGGAACACCGCCTATCGGGCGACGTATACCGGGCACGTCGTCTTCCCGACAGTCAGCCGCCATCCGCCGCGATCATGTCCTCGAGCGGCACCGAGCCATCGATGAAACCGAGGCGAGTCATGGTCTCGTAGCCGACGGACCAGGTCTCCTCGTCGATGGCCCCGTCGGCGAACCCATCGCCCTCCCACAGCGCCACCGTCGCGTCGAGGACCGATCGCGCCACGTCCGGGTCCTCCGCGATAGTCGGAACCGATGCCTCCGCGGCGGCGAACCCGCGGTCGGGATCGGCGATGACGGCCGCCTGGGCGGATGCGGTGGCGTCGACGAACGCCCGAACCAGGGCAGGGTCGGCGGCCAGCAGCTCATCTCCCACGATCGTTCCGGGGCCGGGCAGCGGCGCAACCTCGTCCACCGTCAGCAGGCCGACCTCGGTCCCGCGCGCCTGGAGCCGGAGCGGCTCGTTGTTGCGGAAGCCGGTGATGAGCTGCACGTCTCCGTTGGAGAGGCCGTCCACCTGGTCGAACTGCGGGTACTCGCGAATCTCGACGTCGTCCTCGGTCAGCCCGCCGGCTTCCAGCAGCGCGAGCAGGGCGTGCCAGGACGAGCCGAACTTGCCGGGCGTGCCAATCGACGTCCCGGCCAGGCCGGCCGGATCGGCCGGGATCACTGCCGCCTCGCCGATGATCGCCACCGGGAAGCCCTGGTAGAGCGTCGAGACGTACCGGATCGGGATGTCGGAGGTGCGCGCGATCATCACGTCGGTCGCATCGGCGACGCCGAACTCGGCCTGGCCATCGCCCACCAGGCGCTGCACGTCGGGGGCGGGATGATGCTCGATGGTGACCGCCAGTCCGGCATCGGCGTAGAAGCCCTCGCGCTGCGCCAGGTAGAACGGGGCGAACTGCACGTCGGGCCGATAGCCGAGCGCGAGCCTCACCTCGCGCAGCTCGATCCCGGCTGAATCCGAAGCATCCGTCGGTGGGGCATCCTGGCAGGCCGCCAGGATGAGAGTGAGACACGCGAGCGTCAGGCGCGGCGGGAGCATCGGTCTTCCTTTCAATGGCTGAGGAGACGCCGCTCGACGAAGACGACCAGCCCGTAGAAGACGAGGCCGATGATCGCGAGCGTGGCGAGGGCGACGAACATGAGCGGGGTATCGAAGAGCCCCTGATTGGCAATGTTGATGAGCACGCCGAGGCCGGTCGAGGCCCCGGCCCATTCGGCGACCACCGCGCCGATGACCGCGAGCGTCACGCCGACCCGCAGCCCGCCGAAGATCACCGGCAGCGCCGAAGGGACCTCGAGCAGCCTGGTGCGCTGGGCGTTCGTTGCCCCCAGGCTTCGGAGCATCTCGGCCAGCAGCGGGTCCGTCGAGCGGATCCCGACCATGGTGGCGATGGCGATGGGGAAGAAGACGATCAGCCCGCAGATGACGACCCGCGCCAGCAGGCCGCCGCCGAACCAGATGTCGAGCAGTGGCGCGAGGGCCAAAATCGGGACGGCCTGCGCTGCGACGATGTAGGGCGACAGCACCCGCTCCACGAGCACGCTCTTGCCGAGCGCGATGCCGGTCAGGATCGCCGTCGTGGCACCGACCGCGAACCCGAGCACGATCTCGAGCAGCGTCACCGCGCTGTGCTCCCACAGGATGCCCGAGCCGACGGCGCGAGCGGCCCGTGCGACCACCTCCTCCGGCGGGGGAAGGATGTAGACCGGATAGCCACCGATAACGCTCACCAGCTTCCACACCGCCAGGAAGACCGCCAGGCTGACGATCGCTGCGCCGATGCGCCTCATGCGGCGCCGTCCTGCTCGGCCCACGGCTGCAGCTCGAGCGCATCGCCCTCGCCGAGCGCCGCACGGACCTCGACGGCCAGCTCGGCCGCGAGTGGATCGCCCAGCAGCTCGGCCGGCCGCGGACGCGACAGATCGACCTCCACCGTGCCGGCCACGCGGCCGGGGCGCGGCGTCATCACCACGACACGGTCGGCGAGCGCGATGGCCTCGCTGACGCTATGAGTGACGAGGATCACCGTGCGCCGCCGCTCGAGCCACAGGCGCTGGAGCTCGCCATTGAAGGTCTCGCGGGTCAGCGCGTCCAGCGCGCTGAACGGCTCGTCGAGCAGCAGCACCGGCGGGTCGCCGATGAGCGCCCGGGCCAGTGCGGCGCGCTGCGCCATGCCGCCCGACAGCCCCGACGGCCTGATCCTCGCGGCGCTTGCCAGGCCAACGCGGTCGAGTGCATGCGCGGCGCGCTCAAGGCGCTCTCCCACCGGCACCCCGGTCAGCTCCAGGGGCAGCGCGACGTTGTCGACCGTCGAGCGCCAGGGCACCAGCCGCGGCTGCTGGAAACAGAGGCCGGCACGCCCGTCGCCCGGCTGCGGGACGCGTCCGTCGACCATGACGCTCCCGCTGGCCGGAGACAGCAGTCCCGCCACCAGCCGCAGCAGCGTGCTCTTGCCACAACCGTTGGGACCGATGATGACCGTGAAGGAGCCGGCGCCGATGTCCAGGCTGCAGTCCGCCAGCGCCTGCACATCGCCGCCCGACGCGGCGAACCGCACGCCGACATCGCGGATCGTGACGTCGAGGCCGGTGCGTGGATTCGGCTGCGAGCTCATCGTGCTCCCGTGCGTTGCGAGTTCATCGCGCGGGGCATCGCCACAGCCTCCGCCGAGGCACGGCGGAGTGCGCGGCCGTCTTCTCCCTTCCGGACTGTGACCGTCGGCCCTGTCTGCCCCGGCGCTGCGCCGGGGGTCAGGTCGGCCGCATCGGTGCTCGACCGATGCGGTTCGCGGGCTTGGCTCGACGTGCGAGCCGACCGCCGGTGGGGACTCTCACCCCGCCCCGAAGACGATGGATGGTTCGATTGGCCCGATCGTGGCACGAGTGCCTGTGCCGGTCAACCGGTCCGTTTACCCGATGAGCGCTTGCTCCACCACCATCGGCCCGCAAGGACCAGGGCAACGCCGATCACGACGGCGTAGATGACGTACTCGAATGGCTTCATCGCCGCCGAGATCTCCGGGTAGTTCTCGCCGACCACGAATCCGGCATAGATGAGGGCAGCGTTCCACGGCAACGAGCCGAGGGTGCTGAAGAGCAGGAAGCGACCCATCGGCATGCGGCTGATGCCGGCCGGATAGCTGACGAAGGTGCGCACCAGCGGCACCATGCGACCCAGGAAGACTGCCCAGCTGCCCCAGCGCTCGAACCATCGGTCGGCGCGATCGAGGTCGGAGTGGCCGATGCCGACGTAGCGACCGTATCGGTCCAACAGCGGGCGTCCGCCCCAGGCACCGATGGCGTACCCGACCAACGCGCCCACCACGCTGCCGAGCGTCGCAAGCACGATCGCCAGCGGAATATTCCACGGCAGCCCGGTGAGCGGCTCGACCACCGATGGATCGGCGACCGACTGGCTAACCTTCCAGCTGGCCATCGGCAGGATGACCTCGGATGGGATCGGCGCCACGATCGTCTCGAGCGCCACGGCCACGCCGACGCCCACGTACCCGACCGCGTCGTACATCTGGAGGATGAACGGGATGACCTCCCGGTCGATGAAGTCGAGCAGCGCTCAGCCCCCGGGCGGCGTGCGGCGCGGCACGGCCACGCGACGGCCGGCAGGATGGGCGGCCGCCTCAGCGAGCGCCCGCGCGCGCGCCCGCTCATCGACGTTGAGGACATGCACGGCCACGAGAATCGCGAGAAGAGAACCCCCCGCCATCCAACCGCCCAGCACGTCCATCGGGTAATGAGCGCCGAGGTAGATGCGGGTCGCGCTGATGGCCGCCACGAAGATCGCCGCCACCAGGTAGGCCACCTGGCCCTGCCTATGGTCGTGCGCGAGCCGCGCCACGCAGAATGCGGCGATCCCGTACAGGACGGTGGCACGCAGAGCATGCCCGGCCGGAAAATCGGCGATGTCGTCGAGGCCGATGTCGTCGATGTTGAAGACGGCGCTGACGAGGCCCGGCAGGCTGATCGCATCGGCCGAGGTGAAGTACTTGAGCGCCCATTCCATCGGAAAGGAAAGGGTCCCGAGGGCGAGCAGCAGGGCGAGATCCCGGCGGCCCTTCGCAAGGGCCAGGAGGCCGAGCGCGGCAAAGGCGAGGGCGACGAACCACCCGCTGCCCAGGGCGCTGATGCCGATGATCAGGTACTCGACCGGGGGAAGACTGATCTCGACCCAGCCGTGGACGGCCGGCACCAGGGTCGACATCATCCACTCCTCGGGGGCGGTGTAGACCGTGGTGCGCTTGAGCATGACTAGCCAGAACAGCGCGGGAAGCGCGATGACCGCCAACAGGAAGGCGACGGCCGGGCTCGGGACGGCTCCGCCCAGGTGATGCGCGGCGTCGTCGCTCACCACGAGGCGTCTCATGGGATCCGGCAGCCGTCGCACGGTGCGTAGTATAGGGACCGATGCCCCCGCTTCCGCTCTCCGGCCGGGACCTGACGATCGACAACGTGATCGAGGTGGCGCGCGGCCGACGAGCCGTTTCGGTCGACTCCGACGCCGCACGCCGCATGCGCGAATCCCGCGACGTCATCGAGCGCCTGGTGGCAGACGGCGCCACCGTCTACGGGGTGACGACCGGGTTCGGGGACCTCGCGGACGTCCGGATCGAGTCGTCGCAGACCGCTGAGCTTCAGCGCAACCTCGTCCGATCCCACGCTGCCGGCGTCGGGCACCCTCTGCCCGACGAGGTCGTGCGCGCGATGCTGGTGTTGCGCGCCAACACGCTCGCCGTCGGCCTGTCCGGCGTGCGCGTCGAGGTTGTTGAGCTGCTGGTCGGGATGCTCAACGGGGCCATCCACCCGGTGGTGCCATCGCGCGGCAGTCTCGGCGCGTCAGGCGACCTCGCGCCACTGGCCCATCTGACGCTCGTCCTCATCGGCGAGGGAGAGGCGACGGTCGACGGCGCCGGGCCCGGCTCCGGAGCTGAGGGACTTGGGCGGGCGGGCCTGACA
>JBHENV010000063.1:0-3039 GCA_046261895.1 Candidatus Limnocylindria bacterium | reverse complement strand
GAGCCTGTTCCTGTCCTCGGCGGAAAGCAAGTGCGGTTCGACCATGGATCGTGCGTCGATTCCGCATGCGCTCGGTCCCAGCGCGTCGGGGTCATCGGCGCCGGCGAGGCTTCCGGTGATGCGTGTCCAGGTGATCCCGTCCTGCGCGACGGCCGCTCCGGGAAGCAGGTATGCCGCGCCGAAGTCTTCCGGCTCGATCACCGGGCCATCGGCCTCGACGACGAAGTCGAGCGGCGCGAGGGGTGTGGGTTCGGTGGTCTGGGAATCGGGGACCGGCCCCTGGCAGGCGACCACCGCCACGAAGCAGACGAAGAGCGCGGATCGGGTCAGCACCGCGCAGAGCATAGAGGGACACGACCACCGGCCGTGCCCCTCTTCGTTGGCTCAGCCCTGGCGGCCGCCGTCAACGAACCGGACGTTCACGTTGACGAACGGGCCGGCCGCATCGGCGAAGTCGAGGGTCACCAGGGTTCCGTCGTCGAGCGAGACCTCGACCGTCCCACTGGCGATCAGCCGCTGCAACGTCACCTGGAGGCGATCGTCACCGTCGCGCTGCACGAACCTCTCGGTTTCGCCGCGGGAGACGTCCGCCCTGACCGAGACCGTGCCACCGGCCGGCGCCAGACCGGGGTTCACCGGGCTGATGGCAACGTCGGCCCTGATGCGTCGGTGATCCAGGGTCGCTCCATCGCCGGCCCCGTTCAGGATCGTTCCGTCGGGGAGGATGACGGCCGCGTCCACCCACGAGATCGCCTTGTCCGACTCCCCTTTGATGCCGACCAGGATCCCGTCGATCTCCCACCACAGCTCCAGGCCGGTGCTGTCCTGGCCGAAGACGCTCGAGCTTGGCGCGTTGGTGAACTGCACGAGATCGGCGACGGTCGCGAAGAGTCCATCCATCGGAAGCACCACCCGGCCGCTTCGTCCCGGAATCGTGAGGCTGCCGACGATGCTCATTGGCTGGTAAATCTCGTCGCGCCAGACCTTGTGATTGCCGGCGTTTCGGTCCTCGACGACGGCCGGCGGTCCGAACGGCGCGAGTGATGCGCTGATGACAGCCTGCCCGGCAAACTGCTCCGTCTCGCGGTAGAAGAGGTCGACCGATCCAGTGAGGCTCGACTCATCCGCGGCAACCTGCAGCTCGGCCCGTCCCGACACGAGGGTCGGCGGGTGGAGGTAGTCGAGGTCCGGCGGCAGCCAGACCTCGACGTGGGCCCCGGGTCCGTGCAGGTCGCTGTCGGTCAGGTTGATCTGGACGACGGCGTCGTCGGCGCGGATGCTGCCGCCGACCTCGAGGCGATGTTCGGTCGTGTGGGCGGAGGGCGCCGCGAGCGCGACTCCGCCTGGAATGGCGAGAGCGGCGACGATGCCGAGGCTGGCGAGCCGCCATGGCCATCGGCTGATGCTGATCATTGGTGTGTTCCGTCCCTGCGCAAAGCCGGTCTCACCGGGCATCGCAACCGCTCATCGGTCACGCCCGCGCCGCTCGCGCATTCATCATCTTCGCCGGGCGGCCAGGGACTCGGAATCCGTCAGGCGACGTATGACGACACTGCCTCTGCGTCGCGAGCCCTCATCGGCTCGCCCGCCATGGGCTGATGGAAGTGGTGGATAAACCCCTCGACTTTAGCGTACAGACGGGAGCAGACTCAGGGATGACGTCGCGCGGCCGACGACCGGTGGCGGTCCGCCCGCGACCCCGAGCGAGGAGGCTCCTCATGGATCACGACGCGATGGAACAGAAGCTGCGAGACCTCTACTCGTCAGGCGACCTGGAGGCGCTGGCGCGCCAGATCCCGGAGATGGCGTCGGACGATCTTGTTCAGGAGTGGCCGCAGTCAGGAGAGCGGATCCGCGGCCGCGACAACGTGATGGCCGTGAACCAGAGCTACGAAGGAGCGACCGGTACGGCCCCCAGGCTGACACTTCGTCGTATCGTCAGGCCGGACCAGGCATGGCTGGTCGAGGGCACCATCGATTACGGTGATGGCACGCCGGTCAGCATCGTCTCGATCCTGGAGATTGGCGCCGATGGCAAGATCACGCGCCAGACCGACTACTTCGCCAATCCGTTCGAGGCGCCCGAATGGCGGAACCAGTGGGTCGAGCAGATGGAGCCGGCCGGCGTGGGCTGACGGCCCTCGCGCTGGCGGGCCTGATTCGCATCGTGGGCGAATGAATCCGCCAGGGGGGTGCTCTCACTGCATGTAGGTTGGCCCGATGGATTTGGGGCTCGCGAATCGAGTGGTGCTGATCACGGGTGCCGGTGGGGGGGTCGGACCGACGCTGGCGAGCGCGTTCGCCGCCGAAGGGGCCGCCGTCGCCCTGCACCAGCGTGATGCGGCGAAGCTCGGACGAGCTCATGAAGCTGCCGACTCGATTCGGTCCGGTGGCGGGCGCGCCATCGTGGTCGGCGCGGATCTGCGCGCGACCGATGCGATCCAGTCGATGGTGGCGAGGGTCGGCGACGAGCTGGGCCCGGTGTCGGTGCTGGTCAACGCCACCTCGGCGTATCGGGCAGAGGGGCTGCTGGAGATCGGCGACGACAGCTGGGCCGCGATGGTCGAGGACATGCTGGGCGCGACGTTCCGGGTCTCTCGGGCGGTTGCGCCGGCGATGCGCGCTGCGAAATGGGGCAGGATCGTGAGCTTCGCCTCGCGCTCGGCGCTGGCGGGAGTGGCCAGGGCGCCGCACTATGCCGCTGCCAAGGCGGGCGTCATCGGCCTCACCTCGTCACTTGCCAAGGAGCTCGGACCCGATGGCATCCTCGTCAATGCCGTCGCTCCCACGCAGATCCTGACCGTCAAGGACGGGGTGCCGTCGATCCCCGACGAACGGGCCGGGAAGATGGCCAGGTCGATTCCGTTGCGTCGCCTGGCGACGCCGGATGACGTCTCCGGGCTCGTGGTGTGGCTGGCATCGGCGGCGAACACCTACGTGACGGGCGAGACGATCCCCTTCACCGGTGGCGCCAAGACCTGACGTGGACATTCCATGGGCCGATGCCGCGCAATCCGACGATGTGTGGCTTCTGCGCCC
>JBHENV010000062.1:0-3323 GCA_046261895.1 Candidatus Limnocylindria bacterium | reverse complement strand
TTCTTCGCCAGGTATTGCTGGTGGTAGTCCTCGGCGAAGTAGTAGGTCGGCGCATCGGCGATCTCGGTCGTGATCTCGCCGAATCCCGACTTCGAGAGCTCCGCCTGGTACATGTCGCGTGACGCGATGGCTGCCTCGCGCTGGGCATCGGTGTGGGTGAAGAGGACGGACCGATACTGGGTGCCACGGTCGCCGCCCTGCCGCATCCCCTGGGTCGGGTCGTGGTTCTCCCAGAAGAGCTTGAGCAGCTGCTCGTAGCCGATGCGATGCGGATCGAAGACGATCTGCACGACCTCGGCGTGGCCGGTCATGCCCGAGCAGACCTCCTCGTAGGTCGGGTTGGGGGTGAAGCCGCCGGCGTAGCCAGCGGTCGTGGAGCGGACGCCCGGAGTCTGCCAGAAGAGCTTCTCGGCGCCCCAGAAGCAGCCCATCCCGAACACCGCCAGCTCGCTGCTGACTGGGTACGGTCCCTTGAGGATGGAGTCGTTGACGAAGTGGCGCTCGGCGGTGAGGAGTGCCTGGGTGCGCCCGGGAAGGGCAGCGCCAGGGTCGGGCATCCGCGAGCGATTACCGAAGAGGAACATACGTCAAGTGTACGCGTCCGCGGTCCGGGCGCATGCACGCGCGGATATCCCAGCCGCATGGCCGACGAGGCGCTGCCTGACTATCCCGAGGTGCGACCTGCCCAGCTCGTGATGCCGAACCGCACGAATCATCACGGCACGCTCTACGGTGGTCATGCGCGCCGCGCATCGCGAAATTGAACGTATGCCGGTCCGGCGACGTATCCATCACACGGGCAGGTGAAAGCCCTCCTCGCTCGTCGCACTTGTATTCGCGGCGCGGCCCAGGGGCGTGGGTCGCGCCGCAACTCGTCGGTATGGCCGGCCGGACGCGCCCGACGCACCGGCGACAGGGGACGACAAACGCCCCGCTCGGGCTCGGGGCCGATCGGGGCGTCCATCCTGGAGGGAGGTTGGGTCTGATGCCACTCTCTCCGTTTCCCGACGAGGGCGCCACGGCCGAAGGACCCATGCGGCCCTACGTCATGCGACGTAGGGGCGCCTATGGTCGACCGTGCGCCCGCATGATCCGCATGAGCAGATGCGGATCGAGCCTGTGGGCGGTGATGCCATCGCGGCCGGTCATCGTGTCGGCGGCCAGCAGCGCGTTGGCGATCGCCTCCTCGGTCGCCTCCGCGACCGCCTCGAGCAGCGGATTGATCTGCTGATCGGGCAGCATCTGCAGCTCGACCGTGGCACGCGGATCGTGCTCTCCTGCGCCCCGCGAGAGGCCTCGGTTGCCGGTCGCGAACGCCACGAACAGGTCACCGGACCCGTGCGAGGCGTAGCTGCCCATGCGTGCGACGCCCAGGCCGACCCGCTGCGCCAGACGGGCGCATTGGTGAGGGAGGAGCGGCGCATCGGTGGCAACGATGCCGATGATGGACCCGCCCTCTGTGCCTGACCGGGTGCCGAGTGCTTCGACCTGGTCCCATGGCGAGGGCACGTCGGCCACTGGGATGGCCGCTCCCACGGGCACGCCGTCGATCCGCAGCAACGCGCGCTCGCCGTAGTTCGCCTGGACCAACAGGCCCACCGTCCAGCTGCCGGCCACCCGCGAGGAGGTTCCGATCCCACCCTTCAGCTCGTGGCAGATCATCCCCGTGCCGCCGCCGACGTTCCCTTCCCCGACGGGACCGCCGGAAGCCGCCGCCAGCGCGGCATGGACGTGCTCCGCGCGAACATGGAAGCCGTTGATGTCGTTCAGCGCTCCGTCATACGTCTCTCCCGTGACCGGGAGCGCCCAGGCGGCGTCACCCATGGCATGGGCGCGAACCGCGGCCTCGATCAGCGCGTCGTGAACGACGCCCACGCTGTGCGTATTGGTGATGCCGATTGCTCCGCCCAGCATCCCCGCCTCGCGGATCCATTCCAGCCCGGTGAGCTCGCCGTTGCCATTGAGCCGATGCGCTCCGGCGAAGACCGGCTCGGTCCAGATGTCGCCGTCATGCGGCACGATGACCGTCACCCCGGTTCGCACCGGTCCGGCACCCGGTTTCAACGGGCCGTCGCCGCTGATCAGGGTCGTGTGACCAACGCGCACGCCTGCCACGTCGGTGATGGCGTTCAGTGAGCCCGGCTCAATCCGCCCGATACGGATTCCCAGCTCGCGCGCTCGCATCGGCGGAGTCTAGCCTGACCGGTCGTGAGCGAGTGGGCGAGCGCCGGGAGCTCCGGTGCTCGACGACTCAGAGGCCGATGAGCACGATCGCGCCACCGACCACGGTGACCGGCCCGAGCCGTTCGCCGAGCAGGGCCACCGACGACAGCATGCCGACGATCGGCACCAGCAGCGCGAAGGCGCTGGCGCACGCCGCGCCGATACGGGCCACACATCATGTCACCCCGTTGAGCGCTCAACGCGAGCCCCGTCGATCTCTTCCGACGAACGAAGGAGGTACACGGCGCTGAATCCCTCGTCCGCGAGCGATGCAAGCGAATCCTGGAGCCGGCGATGCTGGCGGCGGATGGCGGCCGGTGGCGGGCGCGGAGCCCTGCGCCTGGCATTGCGCTCGAGCGCGACCGCGATCGGCAGATCCAGGACGATGGCAACCGATGGGCGACGATGCCGGCGGGCCACCGCGATCAGCTGCCCTCTCGCCCAGTCCTCCACGTTGGTCGCGTCGACGACCGTCAGGCGGCCGCGGCGCAGGCGCATGGCCAGGATGCGATGGAGCAGGTCGAACGCCTCTTCGGTGGCTGCCTGCGCCGTTGGATCATCGGTGATCATGGCCCGCACGGCGTCGGACGAGAGGATTTTGGTCGGGGCGAAGTGGCGACGGGCGAACGTGCTCTTCCCGCTCGCCGCAATCCCGATCAACAGGACCAAGCCGTCGGTCGGCAGGCGAAGTGTCGGGGAAACGGACCGGCCGCCGAGGTCGTCGGCGGCCGGTGGGCTCGTCACTGGAAGGGGATCAGCCCCGTGCGTCGCAGTCGGGGCACATCTCCGACTCCGGGATCGGCGCCTTCGGCTCGCCCGTGGCTCGCGGCAGAGGGCGCCCGCAGATGGTCGAGCCGGGCTCGCCGACGAGATGCACCTTGCTGAAGTGACGATCCGGCAGCCGCCACGTCACATAACGTCGCTGCTGAGTGGGGGTCGAGGACACAGGGCGGACTCCGTTTGCGGAAGGCCAATTGTGCCAGAAATCGGCCCTCTCCACAAGTCGCCGCCCGATCTGGCAGCATGCCCGGTACAGCCATGAAACGGATCGGAATTCTCACCGGCGGCGGCGACGTCCCCGGCCTCAACTCGGTGATCAA
>JBHENV010000061.1:0-2939 GCA_046261895.1 Candidatus Limnocylindria bacterium | reverse complement strand
CTCGTGCTCGACTCGCAGGCCCTCACCGGCAATCCGCTCGGGGACCCGCACCGGCGGCCGGTCTATGTCTACACGCCGCCCGCGTACGACGAGGAGCCGGATCGGCGCTATCCATCCGTCTACCTGCTCGCGAAGCCCGTGGCGCGGCCGCTCATCGTGATCGTCAAGTTCATGGTTGCGTCGGGAGTGACCGGATTGCTGGTGGCGTTGCCGATCATCGTCGCCGGGGTGATCGGCGCGGGCGGCGACCCTTCGCTCGGCATCGGATACGCCGTCGCGGCGCTGTTCGGCGCGCTCGAGTACACCGCCGTCTTCCTGGCCCTCTCGCTGGTGACGTCGCGCGCCCTCGTCATCGGCCTCGCCTACGTCGTCGTCTGGGAGGGCGTGGTGGCCGGCCTCTTCGCCGGGACACGAATCCTGTCGGTTCGGCAGCATGCGCTTGCCGTGGCCGACGCCCTGGTCGACGAAGGCGTGACCGCCGAGCTGGCACTCGCCACGGCGCTGCCCATCGGCGTCGCGGTCACCGTCGGCGCAGTCGTGCTCGCAGTTCGGCGGCTCTCCCTGGTCGAGCTGCGCGGGGAGACCGGCTGACGCCATGGTTGAGCTACCTCCCCCGTGGGGACATCCATGGAAGGGCCGGCTCGAGGAGCTCGTGCTCGACTCGCAGGCCCTCACCGGCAATCCGCTCGGGGACCCGCACCGGCGGCCGGTCTATGTCTACACGCCGCCCGCGTACGACGAGGAGCCGGATCGGCGCTATCCATCCGTCTACCTGCTCCAGGGACTGACAGGTCAGGTCGACATGTGGCGCTCGCGCAAGGCGTTCAGCCGCACCACGCCTGAGGCGATCGACGCATGGTTCGACGATCATCCGTCCACTCCGACGATCGTCGTCTTCGTCGATGCCTGGACCAGCCTCGGTGGGGCCCAGTTCCTCGACTCGCCGGCAACGGGCCGCTACCACACGTACCTGTGCGATGAGATCGTCCCCTTCATCGACGAGCGGTATCGAACGCTGGCCGGAGCCGCGCACCGCGGCGTGGCCGGCAAGAGCAGCGGCGGCTACGGCGCGATGGTCACGCCGATGCTGCGTCCAGACCTGTTCGGCGGGCTGGCGACGCATGCCGGCGACGCGCTCTTCGAGGCCTGCTACCAGCCCGATTTCCGTGAGGCGGCCCGTGCGCTGCGCGATGGTTACGACGGCTCGTACGAGGCGTTCTGGGTTGACTTCCGGTCGCGGCCCGGCCGCTCGAAGGGGACCGACGGAGCGCTGCTGAACGTCTGGTGCATGGCTGCCTGCTACTCCGCGGACCCCGACGGAACCGTCAGGCTGCCGTTCGAGCCACCCACCGGCCGCCTCGTTCCCGAAGTCTGGGACCGATGGCTCGCCTGGGACCCCGTCCGCATGGCACCACGCCACGCCGATGCGCTGCGCGGGCTGCGCGCTGTCTGGATCGATGCCGGCCGGAGCGACGACTTCTACCTCGACCTCGGAGCCGCGGCGTTCCACGCCGAGCTGATCGCCGCCGGCGTCGGCGACGAGCGGATGCGATTCGAGGTGTTCGACGGGACCCACTCGGGCATCGACTGGCGCTACCCCGGGGCGATCGGCTGGCTGGCGGAGCGCCTGGCGCCCTGAGCCGGCCAGGTTTGGGCTGGCACGCCGCCCGCTATGCTGGCGGCCATGACCTTTCGTCGTGACGTCGATCTTGATCCGGGCCAGGTGCAGGACCGGCGCGGCGGGCGGCGGATTCGCGGTGGCGGCGTTGCACTCGGCGGCGGCATCGGCAGCCTCGTCATCCTGGCGCTCGTCCTCTTCCTCGGTGGCGACATCGGTGACCTGGCCGGTATCGGTGGCGGCGGCGGCGTGCCGGCCGAGCCGGGGCCGCTCTCGAGCGAGATCGCGACGGAGTGCCAGACCGGCGCGGACGCCAACGAGCGGGAGGACTGCCGGATCGTGGGAACCGTCAATAGCCTGCGCGCTTACTGGTCCGAGGCCTTTGCCGGTTCGGACCGACAGTTCGCGCAGCCGGGAACGGTCGTCTTCGACGACCAGGTCAATACCGAGTGCGGCGCCGCCACGAGCGCGGTCGGCCCGTTCTACTGCCCTCTCGACCAGACGATCTACCTGGACCTGGGCTTCTTCGACCAGCTCGAGTCGCAGTTCGGCGCGCAGGGCGGTGAGTTTGCCGAGGAGTACATCGTCGCCCACGAGTACGGCCATCACATCCAGAACCTGCTCGGACTCCTCGAGTCCGGGCGTGACGCCGGCTCGGAGGGCGGTGCCGTGCGAACCGAGCTGCAGGCCGACTGCTTCGCAGGCGTCTGGGGCGGCAACGCCGTCGAAACGGAGTTCCTCGAGCCCCTGACGCAGGAACAGATCGGCCAGGCGCTCAACGCCGCTCAGGTCATCGGCGACGATCGCATCCAGGAGCAGACGCAGGGGCAGGTGAATCCCGAGACGTGGACGCACGGCTCGTCGCAGCAGCGGCAGGAATGGTTCACCATCGGCCTCGAGCAGAAGTCCTCGGACGCGTGCGACACCTTCGAAGCCGACATCTGAGCGATCGGTCGCTCCCACCTCGACATTCACATCCCAGCGACGCGAGCGTCCGCCAGCGCCGTTGGCAGCCCCGAACTGATACTCGATCCGTCAGATTGGGGGTGCGGGCGGCCTAGCTACCCTGACCCGCCATCGCGTGCACACGGCATGTGAATCTGGTGGGGGCCGGCACCGAGCGGGGACGCGCGGGGGTTGGCGAGCCGCAATCGACGTGTGAGACTGTCGGCCCACTCGGGAGGTGAAGGATGCCGACCAACGGAAACGGAACGGAGCTCGACGGATCCGCCGACGATGCCGGCGCGATCACCTCGGCCTTCCCGCCCATCGGCGAGTACGGCTTCCTCTCCGATTGCGAGACGACCGCCCTCGTGGCACC
>JBHENV010000060.1:0-4779 GCA_046261895.1 Candidatus Limnocylindria bacterium | reverse complement strand
GGCCTCGTCACATCACCCGATGAGGACGACGAGCGGCTCTACGTGGTCAAGCGCGGGCGAGTGCGTCTCTATCGGCTCACGCCGGACGGCAAGCAGCTGACCCTCGAGATCCTCGACAAGGGCCGAATCGTGGGTCGCATGTCCTGGCTCGGCCAGCAGCTGACCGATGCGTACGCCGAGGCTGTCGAGGACACGCTCATCTGCAGCTTCACGCCGCAGGAGCTGCAGAGGCTCATCGATCGCTTCCCGAGCGTCGGCGTCAACATCATCCGCTACCTCTCCGGGCGCCTGGCGGCATCCGAGCGCGAACGAGAGGTCATGGCCTTCCGATCGGTCGAACAGCGCCTGGCGGCCCGCCTCGTCGAGCTCGTCGAGCGCTTCGGCCAGCCCGAGGTGGGTGGAACGGCGATCGACGCGCGGCTGACCCAGCAGGAGCTGGCCGACATGATCGGGACATCGCGGGAGACGCTTGCGACCACGGTCGCCTCGCTCCGCGCGCAGGACGTCCTCGAAATGCACAATCAGCGGGTGGTCATTCGCGACGGCGCGCGCCTTCGGGAGCTCGCCGGCGGCTAGACCCACCCTCTGTCGGCTCGCTTACAGCGATGTCGCGCGCCGACCCTCAGACTGCAATCCATGGCCGAGCCCGTCCGCATCACCACCACCCCCCGTTGGCAACTGCCCGATCTTCCCCGCGCGGCAACACCCATTCCGTCGGTCGACGAGGCAACGATGCTCGCCGCCGACCAGGTGGCCACCGACCGGCTCGGCATCACCTTGTTGCAGATGATGGAGAACGCCGGGTACCAGCTCGCCGAGCTGACGCGGCTGACGCTGGGCGGCATCGTCGCCGAGCGCAGCATCGTGGTGCTGGCGGGAACGGGCAACAACGGCGGCGGCGGCATGGTCGCCGCCCGGCGGCTGGCAGGCTGGGGGGCCCACGTGTGCGTCATCTTCGCGCGACCCCTGCTTCGCCTGCGCCCGGGGCCGTGCGCACAGGTCGAGCCGCTGCTCGCCGCCGGAGTGCGCAGCGCCGTCGCCGGTCACGACCGATCGCACGCCGAAATCGCCGGCGAGATCCTGCAAGCCGATGCCGTCATCGACGCCCTCATCGGCTACAGCCTTAGGGGCGCTCCCGACGCTGTCTACCAGCCGCTCATCGGCCTGGCCGGCGTAGGCGGCGGGCCGGTCATCAGCCTCGACATCGCGTCGGGCATCGACGCCAGCACCGGTGCTCGCCCCGGTTCGGCGGTGAGCGCTGACGCCACACTGGCGCTCGCCCTGCCCAAGACCGGCATGACGCGTGGCGAGGGCCGTCGCTTCTCGGGCGCGGGCTTCCTTGCCGACATCGGCCTGCCGTGCTCGATCTTCAATGAGTTTGGCATCACCGGCGATCACTGGTTCATGAATGGGCCGCTCCTGCGGCTGGAATGAACTCGCCCGCAGGCCAAGCGCCGACGGCGAAGCGTTACCCGCGATTCGTCACGCTCGAGCGCCAGCGCGCGATGACCGCGCCGAGCGTCGCACCGACGAACAGAACCGCCAACGTTCAGGGCACATCGTCGAGCGGCCGCCCCACGCGAGCCAGCGCTGCCGCCACCGTGACACTGACGACGATCCCGGCGCCAATAGTGGCCACGAGGGCAATAGCGGACCGCTGGCCGCCGCGACGGAGCAGGACTCCGGCAAGCCGCGGCGGGGCCGCCGGCATGAGGTGGAAGATCAGCCCAGTCGCCGCAGCCAACGCCATCCACGTCATGCCGGCTCCCAGGGCGCCGAGTCCTGGTCGTACCACGATCGCCCAATGGCGATGAACGCGGAGTCACAGCTCCACTAGTGCGGATACAGGCTCCTCGACGGGACCGTGGAGCGCCCGACCCGGTTTGCGTCGAGGACCGCCTTTGCGGCCTCCAGTAGCTCCGCCTCCCCCATGCCGCGCAATGGCCGGCTACCGACAGCCATTGCAGAACCGATCACGCGCTCTTCTCATGCACCGCCGCCGTCTCCCGGTACGGGTAGAACGCGGAGCGATCGGCAGCCTCCCAGGCCTCGCGCACCGCAGGGGCGGTGATGTCCCAGTCAGGGCGGACCTTGGCACTCACGGCGCGCAGGTCGCGGCGCAGGTCATCGACCGATGGACGACCCCCGAACCAGTAGCCGTTGTAGATGCTGTGGACGATGAGCCCCGGCTCGAGGACGAGCGTGTGCGGGATCATCGGGTCATGCGTCGGATCGGTGTATTCGGCGGTGTCGAGGCCCTTTTGCACGATGCGTCGCGGATCGGACAGGAGCGTCCAGTGGGCGCCGACCGAGGCACGGAACTCGTTGAGCTCCAGCAGGTTGTCGGTGGTGATCGTCACGATGTTCGTGTAGCTGACCGCGATCTTCGGATAGAAGGCGGCCAACTCGAGGTGCTGTTGATGGTCCTTGGGGCAAAAGTGGCCGCGGGACAGAACCAGGATCATCGGATCGTTGCCCTGCAGTTCGCTGAGGGTGCGTCGCCCTGGCGGGTGTGGTCGATCAGCTCGTAGTCCGGGAAGCGTGCTCCCGGGACGATATCGGCACGCATGGGATTGGTCTCGTGTGGTTTCCGCCATCGTCAACTGGGGTTCGGCCGACACGCTGTAAGGCAGGCCACGCGCCCGGGCTTCAACTCAGGATCAACGGCAGGTTGGCGGTGAGATCCCAGATCCCGACCGCCACGAGCGCCGTGCCGAGGATGAGCTGCATGGGGCGCTCGTAGCGGACGATCGCCCGCGCCAGCTGCGCCCCCTTCGCCTGTCCGACCGAGCCGAGCAGGAAGAGGGGAAGCCCGAACCCGATCCCGAACACCCCGAAGAACGCGATCCGGCCGAGGGCGTCGCCGAGGGTGAGGCTGAAGGCCAAGATGCCGACCAGGAAGGGCCCGCTGCACGGGATCGCGATCGGCGCGAAGAGCAGCCCGTACAGGAAGGCGCCTGCCTGCGGGCCTCTCCCGCCCAGCGCGGTCGCCGAGGGCTGCGGCAGCCTGGCGAACGGGTTGATGCCGGCGAGCAGCAGCACCCCGAGCGTGACCAGCAGTCCATCGGCGATGGGCAGCGCGATTCGGTTGAAGTCGCCCAAGGGGACGGCCACGGCGGCGATCGCCAGGCCGATGGCAATCATCCCGGTGATCACCCCTGCCCAGACGAGCAGCGCTGCCACGGCCGGTGGCAGAGCCCGGGCCGTAATCGCGCCGCCCGCACCCGACGCAACGGCAACCGTGCTGTTCCTGGTCAGATATGCCAGGAATGCCGGGTACAGCGGCAGGATGCAGGGCGTGACGGTGGCGCCCACTCCGGCCAGCAGTGCTCCGATATAGACCTCCATGGCTCGGCGCCTACCCGGCTTCCAGCTCCGCGACCAGCTCCTCGGCGCTCCGGACGCGGCCGAACTCCAGGGCCCCGGATCTGCCCCTCTGCGACGATGAACGTCGGCGTCGACGGCGGATTGGTGACGCCGAATCCGTAGCGGTCGGTCAGCAGCTGGACCAGCTCTGCATCGGCCATCACGAAGCGCCAGTCGAATCCCTCGCGCTCGGCGTACTCGGCCAGATCATCGGCGTCCTCGTTCGGGTCGACGTCGATGCCGACGGAGTGGAACTCGGTCATGTCGTGCGCTTGGACCACCTGGCGCTGCTGGCTGAGGCAGGTCGTGCACCAGATCGCCATGGTCTCGAGCAGAACCGGTCGATCGGCTGACAGCTCGCCGAGCGTGAAAGGCTCGCCAGATCTCACATCCGTCAGCTCGTAGCTGAGCAGGGGTGCCGGATCAGCGCTGGAAGGGCTGGCCTCCTGCGCCCTCCCCGAGCAGGCAGCGAGCACGAGCGCCAGTGCCGCCGCGATCGCGAGGGTTCGATGCATGGGTCGAGCATGCCACCCGATCCGCTGGCGCGCTGTAAGGGCCCTCACGAGGCGTGCGGCGGATCCGCATCCTCTTCGTGCTGGTGTTGATCGTGCGTACCGGCGTGGGTCCGCGTCAGTTGCGCGGCAGCCCGGGCAAACGCCGCCTGCATGACCTCGGGCAGAGCAGGATGGATGTAGATCGAGCGGGCGATGACGTCGACGGGCAAGCGGAACCGCATGAGGTTGACCGCCTCCTGTACCAGCGTCGAGGCATCGGCGCCGATGACATGGCAGCCGAGAATCTGGCCCGACTCGGGATCCGCGAGGACCTTGACGAACCCGTCGTGGTCCTCGATCGAGGTGCCGTACGCCGTGGCGTCATACGCATGTGTCGCCGCGGCGTAGGCGATGCCTCGCTCCTCAGCCGCCTGCTCGGTGAGCCCGACGCTGCCGATCTGCGGAGAACCGAACACGGCGGCCGGCATGGCGTGATAGTCCACCGGTGCCTGGCTATCCGTGTTGAGAATGTTGTTGGCGACGTGCGCCGCCTCGAGGTTGGCGTTGTGTTTGAGTTGGTAGCGCCCCACGATATCGCCCAGCGCCCAGATCCCCGGCACACTCGTGCGCAGGTACTTGTCCGTCGTGACAAAGCCGCGCTCATCGGTCTCGACGCCAGTGCGCTCGACCGCAAGACGGTCCGCGTTCGAGATCCGGCCCGTGGCGACCAGAATGGCGTCATACTCGATCGACGCAGTGGGCTCGGCCTCGGGCTCACCCGCCGGTCCGACCTCGATCACGCGCGCATCTCCCCGGCGAGACACGCATCGAGCCTCGGATCCGAGGATGAGGCGGATCGGCGAGCGTAGACCTCCGTCAGGCGACGCGACACGTCGCAGTCCTCGTCGCGCATCATGGC
>JBHENV010000059.1:0-3683 GCA_046261895.1 Candidatus Limnocylindria bacterium | reverse complement strand
ACCGGAATGACGACGTACGGGCGCTCGTTCGGCTGCCTGCCGAGAAGTTCGCTCAGGAAGCCCATCGGGCTCGGCGTGTGAGTCAACGTCGCGAGGCCGGCGTGCGTCAGCGAAGCCAACAGGATGCCCACCGCGATGCCGACCGACTCGCGCACGTAGTAGTGTTTGACCTTGCGTGCTCGGCCATCCTCGTCCCTCAATCCGTAGGCCTGCTCGAAGACGACGATCAGCCACGGCGCGTCGGTGAGGTGCGGCTTGCGCCAGTCGGTGCCGAGCGGGGCCAATGCCTCCAGCCACTGCGGCGTCATGCGGTGCTCGTAGTTGTCGCGCTCCTCGACCTCCGCGGCCTCCCGGATTCGAGCGCGAAGATCCGGCGCATCCCCGATCAGCACGAAGGTCCATGGCTGCTGGTTGGCGCCGCTCGGGGCGAGGGCCGCCGCGCGGATGGCGTCCACGACGAGTCGGCGCGGCACCGGAGTGGTGGCAAAGTCGCGGATCGAGCGTCTCCGGCGCATGACCTCCAAGAACCGAGTGGATGCCCGGGCCCGCGCGGCATCGGTCATGCCGACCGCGGGGTAGCCGACTCGAGGGAAGGACATGGTGTCCATGGTATCGGTCAGTGTGGTGGAGGCCGATACGGGCGATGTAAGCCCGGCAACAGCGGCGGACCCATCGGGCAGCAACACTCAGCACAGCGACACCGGCTCGCACACGGAAACGTGGTCGGGCCCCAAGCACCTCACCTGGAGAGCCATCTCATGTCAGACGTTCGCGAAGCAACCGATGCAACCTTTGAGCAGCTGGTCACCGACAGCGACATTCCGGTGGTGGTCGACTTCTGGGCCGCCTGGTGCGGGCCGTGCCGCATGGTCGCCCCCGAGATCGACAAGCTGGCCGTCAAGTACAGCGGGACCGTCAGCGTCGTGAAGGTCGACGTCGACGCCAACCCGGTGACGGCTTCCCGTTACGGGATCATGAGCATCCCCACTGTCGCGCTGTTCGAGCCCGGCAAGCCACCGCGCGCGGCCGTCGGATTCAAGCCGCTTCCCGAGCTCGAGGCAGCCTTTGGGCTGGACGAGCTGGCGAAGACGGCATAGCGGCGAGCAGCCGTGGCGCGCCGCATGCGACTGCGCGCCTCGCCACCATGCACGGGAGATAACCGATGGCCGACCGCCTCCAGAACAAGATTGGGCTGATCACCGGCTCCGACTCCGGCATCGGCCAGGGGACCGCGATCGAGTTCGCGCGCGAGGGCGCGAACGTGGTCGTGACGTATCACGACGACGATGAGGGCGCCCAGCAGACGCGCGCCGAGATCGAGGCGGCGGGACGGCGAGCGCTCGTTATCCAGGTCGACACCAGTGACGAGGCGTCGGTGGAAGCGATGTTCGATGGCGCGCTCGAGACTTTCGGCACGGTCGACATCCTCGTGAACAACGCGGGCGTGGACGCCTCGGGAATCCAGGTCGCGGACCTGGACACCGCAACCTGGGATCGCGCGATTCGCACGAACCTGTATGGCTACTTCTTCTGCGCCCGACGCTTCATCCGGATTCAGCGTGACGCGGGAGGTGGCGGGAAGCTGATCAACATCACCTCGGTGCATGACACGATCCCGCGCGCTGCAGCCGCCGACTACGATTGCTCCAAGGGCGGCCAGCTCAACCTGACGCGCACGCTGGCGCTGGAGCTGGCGGAGCTGAAGATCAACGTCAACAACATCGGCCCCGGAATGGTCCTCACCCCCTTCAACGAGGAGGCGGTCGAGGACAAGTCGGTTCGTGAGGAGCAGGTCCAGAGCATCCCGTGGAAGCGCGCGGCGGAGCCATGGGAGATCGGACGACTCGCGGTGTACCTGGCATCGTCCGATGCCGACTACGTCACCGGCGCCACGTTCTACATCGATGGCGGCCTGATGCAGAACCAGGGACAGGGAGCCTAGGCAGCCGTACTTCCGTTAGCCAGACCACTTCCGCCCAGGCGGTGGCGTTCCATGCCAGGAGCACGCTAGCCCCGCTAACGCCGGTTGCGCTGTGACACAAATTACATCGGCTGAGATGGCGACCTGGTCTGGAAGAAGCGTTTGAGCTACTGACTCATCCATCGGCACTCCCGGCCGGAGAGCACGCGCGTAGATCACCTCCGGTGCGACTCGGTCGTCCCGACGAGGCCGCGTAGGCTCGCTTACAGCGCGACTCGCAGGCGGCGGTCAGCCTGTCGCCGAGGGTCCATCGTGCGCTTCGGCTCACTGTGTGCGCCTCATTCCTGACCGTCCCCGCCAAAGAGGAGGATCACGTGCGCAATCTCGAGCTCTTGCCGACCGGCGAGCCACACGTCAGACCCGACGGGGAGATCTTCCATGACCTGACGCGCTCGATCTGCCCAGAGTGCCGGGGGGTGATCGATGCGCAGGTGCTGCTGCGCGACGACAGGGTGTACCTGCGCAAGCGCTGTCCCGAACACGGGTGGTTCGAGGGCTTGGTGTACGCCGATGCCACCGCCTACGTCGAGCACGCCCGCTACAACAAGCCCGGTCAGGCGCCCGCGCGCATCTCGACGCAGGTGGTTAACGGGTGCCCGCTGGACTGCGGCCTGTGTCCCGAGCACCGACAACATACCTGCCTGGCCCTGATCGAGGTCAACACCGCCTGCAATCTGGACTGCCCGGTCTGCTTTGCCAACGCCGGGGCCGGCTTCAACCTGACGCTCAACGAGGTGGAGGGCATGCTTGATCGCTTCGTCGAGCTGGAGGGTCATCCCGAGGTGGTGCAATTCTCCGGCGGCGAACCGACGATCCATCCGCAGCTCCTCCCGATGCTCGACGCCGCCAGGCAGCGTGACATCGGCTTCGTGATGGTGAACACCAACGGGGTGCGCATCGCCGATGACGAGGCGTGGTTCGCCGAGTTCGCGAAGCGTCGTCCGCTGATCTACCTCCAGTTCGACGGACTGAGCGATGAGACGTATCGCGTCATCCGCGGTCGGCCGCTGCTCGAAACGAAGATGCGCGCGCTCGATCGGCTGGCGGAGGCCGATCTCCACGTCATGCTCGTGGCGGCCGTCGAGCGCGGCGTGAACGAGCACGAGGTCGGGCCGATCGTCGAATTCGGCCTCAAGCACCCTGCCGTGCGTGGCGTCATGTTCCAGCCGGTCACACACACAGGGCGGCACCCCGACCACGACCCGATGCAGCGCATGACGATCCCCGACGTGCTGCGCGCCATCGATGGCCAGATGGATGGCGTCTTCCGCGCGAGTGACTTCGTGCCGGTGCCGTGTTGCTTCCCGACCTGCAGCTCCGTGACGTACGCGTACCTGGGCGACGACGGCGAGGTGATCCCCCTGCCGCGGGTGATCGAGGTAGACCAATACCTGGACTACATCACCAACCGCGCCCAGCCCGACGTGCAGCCGGAAATCCTCCACGCGCTCGAGGGACTCTGGTCCGCGGGTTCGGTCCCCGGCGACCGCGCCGCCGATCATTTCGCGTGCGCTGCGTGCGACCTGGATTTGCCTGCCTTGAGCCACCTGGCACGGCGCATCTTCCAGATCCAGCTGCGTGACTTCCTCGACCCCTGGACGTTCGACGTCAAGCGCGCCATGAAGTGCTGCATCGGCGTCCTCCAGACCGATGGTCGAATGATCCCGTTCTGCACCTACAACACGGTGGGCTACCGCGAGGA
>JBHENV010000058.1:0-9134 GCA_046261895.1 Candidatus Limnocylindria bacterium | reverse complement strand
GTCTCGTTCGAGATCGACGACGGCAGCGGGCCACTGCGTATCGTCCTCGGCGCTGCTCTCGAGGCGGATCACGCCGCGCTGGTGGGCGGCACCTGGCTCGAGGCGACCGGCGTTCTCGGGCAGGAGACGAGCGGCGCCCAGCCATCTCGCGGGTATCGCGTCTGGCCACGCGGCGGGGCCGATCTGCGAATCCTGGCGGGCGCGACCGATGCATCGGCAACTGAGAACGGGGCGGGCGGCTCCGGGGGCACTGATGGAGGCGGCGACGCCGCGGCCGCATCGCTCGAGGTCGTTGGTGAGGCCGGCCTGGCAGACATCCGCGTCGGCGCGACGCTCGTTGCGTCGGCCTGGCCGGAGCTTGGCGTCGGCGGGCTGCTGTGGGACGGCGCTCGCCTCGTCGGCATCGCGCCTGGCTCGGAAGCTCGCCTGGCGCCGGCCCTGGATGGTGGCGCCATCCCGCTCGCGCTGGAGCTGACCGGCCTGCGGGAAGAACGTGAGCGAGCACCCGGTGGCCTGGCCCTCGTATCGCTCGGAGAGCAGGAGGGCGACACCATCGTCGGATCGGCGCCGCCTCATCCGCCGTCGGCGACGGTACCTGGACCCGGCGACCCGCCGGCCTGGGTCTCCCTGGTGGGACGGGTGACGGCCGAGAAGGCACGGATGACCATCGAGGTCGAGGGAACCCGTGTCGCGATCGAGCGGCTCTGCCGCCAGAAGGGATCGGTACCGGTCGGCGCGGCGACGCTGATCGGGATCGCCGCCTCGAGCCCGCCACGCATCACCGTCGGCTGCGACGGCGCTCGTCCGGCTCCGGCGCTCGCACTTGCGCTCGGCCGACCGATGATCGATCCGGCGACGCAGCCGGCGCCGGCTCGCGCTGCGCTCGACGTCGAACCCACGGCCACGGACGGCCGGCGCCAGATGGCCGCCGCACTGCTCGCCGTCGGGGTGGGCGCCATGGTGGTGGCCATCGTCGCCGGCCGTCGGTACCGAACTGACGATCCCGAGGCCCCGAAGACCGATGGGTCACTGGTCGAGCAACCTCCGACATCGGGGCCCCAGCTCACGCTCATCCGTCTGCCGAAGGAGCACGGCCCGTGACCGGGGTGCGGCGTATACTCCCGCGCGATCACGCACGAACGAGGGCGGCTTGACCAAGCCGAATCAGGCCGACGCACCCCGGACGGGGGATCGCCAGTACCACATCGCCCTCGAACGCGGCGAGCTGGCGGAGTACGTCCTGCTGGTCGGTGATCCCGGAAGGGTCGCGAAGGTTGCCTCACGGTGGGAACGCGTCGAACTCGAGCGCAGCAACCGCGAGATCACGACGGCCACCGGCTCCCACCGAGGGATGCGGGTCAGCTGCATGTCGACGGGGATGGGCACGGACAATGTGGAGATCGTGCTGGCGGAGGTCATGGAGATCACCGACCGGCCCACCTTCATTCGCGTCGGATCGTCGGGGGCGCTCCAGCCGGAGATCGCTCTCGGCGACCTCATCGTCTCGACCGGAGCCGTCCGTCTGGAGAACACGACCGACTTCTACGTCCATCCGGGGTTCCCGGCAATCGCCCATCGCGACGTGGTTTGGGCGCTCGAGCGCAGCTGCCGCGACATGGGACTCAGGTACCACGTTGGGCTGACCGCGACGGCGAGTGGCTTCTACGCTCCGCAGGGACGGCAGATGCGCACGCTCCCAGTTCGGTATCCTGAGCTTGCACAAGAGCTTCGCCGCCAGCGGGTGGCGAATCTCGAAATGGAGTCGTCGGCACTGTTCGTGCTGGCACACCTGGCGGGACTGCGGTCCGGGACCGTCTGCGCAGCCTATGCGCAGCGAACCGACGGCACGTTCCTGGAAGGCGCGGCGAAGGAGGCCGCGGAGACGCGTTGCATCGATGCCGGATTGGCCGGCATCCACCTGCTCTGGCAGGTCGACGCCGATGGTGGCGACTATCTCGCCCGCCGCGGAAGATCGCTCGACCAACAGGCCGGAGGCTCTCATCTACCGACCGGCCCGGAGGCCGGCGAACAGGGAGGCAAGTGAACCGATGGCGACCGAAGCCTACTGCGTCAAGTGCAAGGCAAAGCGTGAGATGCAGAACGAGAACAAGATCACGATGAAGAACGGGAAGCCGGCGACCGAGGGGGTCTGTCCGGTATGCAGCACCAAGATGTTCAAGATCGGCGGCTGACCCGCCGATCGACGACGACGGGAGGCGCGCCGGGACCGGCGCGCCTCCTTTTCATGCCCGCCGATCGCTAGAATGACGATCTCCCGAGCGTGCCGCACCGGTACGGCATCCCGCGTGCGGGGGGATCCGCATCGGCTATGCAAGGAGCACTCCATCCGTGAGCACCCGTATCGGGATCAATGGCTTCGGCCGCATCGGCCGTCAGACCCTCAAGGCGATCATCGAGCGCCACGGCGACGCGCTGGAGGTGGTCGCCATCAACGACCTCGCGCCGACCGCCACCAACGCGCACCTGTTTCGGTACGACTCGACCTACGGCCGCTACCACGGCGAGGTGACGTCGGGCGAGGGGACGATCACGATCGATGGCCACGAGATCAAGGCCTTCAGCGAAAAGGATCCGGCCGCGCTGCCGTGGCGCGATCTCGGCGTGGACATCGTCATCGAGTCGACCGGCATATTCACCGACGCAGCGAAGGCCGCGGCGCACCGCACCGCGGGCGCCAGAAAGGTGATCATCTCGGCGCCAGCCAGGGGCGAGGACATCACCGTCGTGCTCGGCGTGAACGAAGACACCTACGACTCGGAGCAGCATCACATCGTCAGCAATGCCAGCTGCACCACGAACGGCCTTGCCCTGCCGGCGAAGGTCATCTTCGACAGCTTCGGCATCGAGCGCGGGCTGATGACGACGATCCACAGCTACACGAACGACCAGAACGTGCTCGACGTGTTCCACAAGGACCTGCGTCGGGCACGAAGCGCAGGGCAGAACATCATTCCCACCACCACCGGTGCAGCGAAGGCCATCGCGCTCGTGATCCCCGAGCTCAAGGGCAGGTTCGACGGCTTCGCGCTTCGGGTGCCGACCCCGACGGTGAGCATCATCGACTTCGTCGCCATCACCGAGCGCCCGGTCACCGCCGAGAGCGCCAACGCCGCGCTCAGGGCTGCCGCCGACGGACCGATGCAGGGCCTCCTCGCCTACACCGAGGAGGAGCTCGTCAGCATGGACTTCAAGGGCGACGACCACAGCTCGATCATCGACGCGGCCTCGACGATGGTGACCGGCGAGAACCTGGTGAAGGTGATCGCCTGGTACGACAACGAGTGGGGTTATTCGTGCCGGGTATCGGACCTTGCTGCCTTCATGGCCGAGCGGCTCTAGCCTCGCCGATGGACGCCAAGACGGTGCGGGACGTCGACGTTGCCGGGAGGCGGGTCTTCGTGCGGGCCGACTTCAACGTCCCGCTCGACGACGGCCGCATCACGGACGACACGCGAATCCGGGCCAGCCTGCCGACGCTCGTCCACCTCCTCGAGCGCGGTGCCATCGTCATCCTGGCCAGCCACCTCGGCCGGCCGAAGGGGAAGGTCAACGACGCGCTGCGGCTCAAGCCGGTCGCCGATCGACTGAGCCAGCTCCTCGGCCGGCCGGTGCGCATGACCGGTGACGCGCTCGGTCCGGGGGTCCAGGTGGCGGTCGGCAAGCTGCGTCCCGGGGATCTCCTCCTCCTCGAGAACCTCCGATTCCATGCCGCCGAGGAAGCGAACGAGCCGGAGTTCGCCGGGGCCCTGGCGAGCCTCGCGGACCTCTACGTCAACGACGCCTTCGGAGCGGCGCATCGCGCGCACGCCAGCACGGAGGGCATCGCCCACCACCTGCCGGCCGTGGCCGGCCTGCTCATGGAGCGCGAGGTCGATGCCCTGGCGCGGCTGCTGACGAGGCCGCCGCGTCCGTTCCACGCCGTCATCGGTGGAGCCAAGGTGTCCGGGAAGCTCGAGGTGCTCGAGACGCTGCTCGCCCGCTGCCAGGGGGTGCTGGTCGGCGGTGGCATGGCCAACACGTTCCTGGCGGCACGCGGGCTCACGCTCGGCAAGAGCCTGGTCGAGGCCGATCAGCTGGAGAACGCAGACCGCATCGTGGCCATCGCCCGTCGAAAGCGGGTGCGCCTCATGCTGCCCACCGACGCGGTGGTGGCGCCCCAGATCCATCACCGTGCCCGGACGCGGGTCGTTGCGGTCGACGAGGTGGCGAAGGACCAGATGATCGTCGACATCGGACCACAGACGCGAGCCGCCTATGCCGAGCACCTGGCCAAGGCCAGGACCATCTTCTGGAACGGACCGATGGGCGTGTTCGAGATCCCGCAGTTCGCCGAGGGCACCAACCACATGGCCCGGGTCATCGCCCAGCGTACCCGCGCGGGAGCCGTCTCCATCGTGGGCGGCGGCGACTCCGTGGCAGCCGTGGAGCAGCTCGGGCTGGCCGAGCAGATGACGCACGTCAGCACCGGCGGCGGCGCCTCGCTGGAGTTCATCGAGGGCAAGACCCTCCCGGGCGTCGAGGCATTGCTGCCGGTGGACGCCGAGATCACGTTCCGCGAGGCGGATGCATGACCACCCTGATAGAGGATGTCATCGGCCGAGAGATCCTCGACTCGCGCGGCAACCCGACCGTCGAGGTCGATGTCTTCCTGGAGGGCGGGGCGGTCGGCACGGCCATGGTGCCGTCCGGCGCCTCCACCGGAGCCCACGAGGCCGTCGAGCTGCGTGACGAGGATCCACAACGCTACGGTGGCAAGGGCGTCCTGACGGCGGTTCGCCACGTCAACGAGACGATTCGCCCTGAGCTGCTCGGGATCGACGCCGTGGACCAGGTCAGCCTCGATCGGCTGCTCATCGACCTCGACAGCACCGACAACAAGTCGAAGCTCGGCGCGAACGCGCTGCTCGGCGTGAGCCTGGCGGTCGCGCATGCTTCGGCAGAGGCGGTGGGCCTGCCGCTCTATCGGTACCTCGGCGGCGCGGGAGCACGGACGCTGCCCGTGCCCCTGGTGAACATCCTCAACGGCGGCAAGCACGCGATCGATTCCACCGACTTCCAGGAGTTCATGATTGCGCCGCTCGGCGCCCCCTCGTTCCGCGAGGGCCTGCGCTGGGCTGCCGAAACCTTCCACGCGCTCGGTGCGCTGCTGCACCAGGAGGGCCTGGCGACCACGGTCGGAGACGAGGGTGGATACGCCCCCAGCCTGGGGAGCAACGAGGACGCCGTCGCCGCCGTGCTGGCCGCGATCGAGCGGGCAGGCTACAGCCCCGGCGAACATATCGGGATCGCGCTTGACCCGGCGAGCACCGAGCTCTACGGCGACGGCCGCTACACGCTGGCGCGCGAGAACCGCGCGCTCACCGGCCCGGAGATGATCGACTTCTGGGCGGATTGGGTCGAGCGCTATCCGATCGTCAGCCTCGAGGACGGGCTGGCGGAGGATGATTGGGAAGAGTGGACCGCGCTCACCGAGCGTCTCGGCGGCCGGATCCAGCTCGTCGGCGACGACCTGCTGGTCACCAACACCGAGCGGCTGGCACGCGGCATCCGGGAGCGAGCGGCGAACAGCATCCTCGTGAAGCTGAACCAGATCGGGACGTTGACCGAGACGATGGAGGCGGTAGACATGGCGCAGCGCGCTGGCTGGACGGCGGTCATCAGCCATCGGTCCGGCGAGACGGAGGACACGACGATCGCGGACCTGGCCGTGGGCCTCAACACCGGGCAGATCAAAACCGGGTCGATCAGCCGCTCGGAGCGGATCGCGAAGTACAACCGCCTCCTGCGGATCGAGGAGGAGCTTGGTGATGCCGCGGTGTACGCCGGTGCCGGCGCCTTCCGCACCCGGGCGGTCGCGCCTCCCGCAGGGAGATGATCGGGCGTGACCGACCAGCATGAGCTACCGGGGCACGTGGAGCGCAACCGCGCATTCTGGGATGACTACTCCGACCGATACCAGGCAGACCACGGCCCGCAGCTGGCGCTCCATGGCGCCGCATGGGGCGTTTGGCAGATCCCCGAGCGGGAGCTGCAGATCCTGGGCGAGGTCACCGGACGCGACGTGCTCGAACTCGGATGCGGCGCGGCGCAGTGGTCGATCGCCCTGGCGAAGATGCGGGCGCGCCCGATCGGTCTCGACCTCTCCCTGCGGCAGCTGGAGCACGCGGCCCGCCTCATGGAAGCGGCGGGTGTCAACGTGCCGCTCATTCACGGCAGCGCCGAGGCCGTGCCGCTGCCCGATGCGAGCCTGGACGTCATCTTCTGCGACCACGGCGCGATGGTCTTCGCCGATCCCTACGCGACGGTCCCCGAGACCGCTCGGCTGCTGCGGGACGGCGGGCTGCTCGCCTTCAGCATGCACACGCCGATCGCGGAGGCGGCCTGGCCGGCGGGCAGCGATGGGCCGGTCGAGCGGCTGACGAACAGCTACTTCGGGATGCACCGAGTCGACCTGGGAGAGGCCGATCACGCCGAGTTCCAGCTGCCGTACGGCGAATGGATTCGACTCTTCCGGCGCAGCGGCTTCGTCGTCGAGGATCTCGTCGAGCTGCGGCCGGCTCCCGGCGCGACGAGCACCTACTACGACGATGCGGCGCGCCAGTGGGCACGCCGCTGGCCGCTGGAGCACGTCTGGAAGGTCCGCCGGCGCCGCTAGGCGACGACGGACCGGTTGCCCTGGTCAGCCCTCCGGGCTGTCGCCCTCGTCGCCGCTCTTGGCACGGCGTCGGGCGGCGGCAGACTCGCGGCTGGCGCGGGTGACCGCGACCTTAGCCTTGCCCGCGGCGGTTCGCGGCCGATCGGTGGCCTTGCCGGCGGCAGCCTTCGACGCCTTGGAGGCGGCGACCTTCTTGCGCTGCGCGGTCTTGCTGGCGGTGGTTCGCTTCTTGGTCGCCGTCGGCGTGCTCGCCTCGGCCCCGTCGAGCAGGTGCGCTGCGTTCGCCTTCATCATGAGGCGGCTCTTGCGGCGCGCGGCGTTGTTCGGATGGATGATGCCCTTCTCGGCGGCCTTGTCGAGCGCCTTGATCGCGGCGGTGACCGCCTCCGGGCCGTCGCCGCTGGAGCGTCCCAGGGCGATCTCGGACGCCTGCTGCACGAGCGTCTTCGCCTCACTCTGCGTCCGACGGTTCACTGCGCGGCGGCGGAGAGCCTGGCGCACGCGCTTGAGGGCGGAGGGCGTGCGCGCGCCCTTCCATGTTCGTGCCGTTCTTGCCACGTGGAATCCTCTGATTGGGTCTGTGTTGCACAGGGAAGCGCTCGTCGGAGCGCGCATGGAGGCGAAAGTATACCAGCGAGGTCGATCGGCGACCGGGCGGGCACTCGACAAGCCGACGGAAAACCGCAACAATCCGCTCACCAACGCCGACCTGTGGAGCCCGCTCGTCGAGTTGGACACAAGGAGAGAATTCAAGGGGAGGCGTCCGGAGCGCCGCCCGGACGAGGTCGACGATCAGGTAACGATCGCGCCCGCCCACACGTCTTCCCCGATTGACGCCATGACAACAATGACTCTGCCCGGTCGCCTCATGCGCCCGGTGGCAACGCCGCCGGCCCGTCGCGCCACGCTCATCGGGTTCGGGGTGACCATCGTCGCCGGACTGCTCATCATCGCCGCCGTATCGGCGGCGATCGGCTATGCCGCCGCGCGCACCATCCTGCCCGGCGTCTCCGTGGCGGGCGTGGAGGTGAGCGGCATGACTCCGGAAGCCGCCGCTGAACGCCTCACCGCGGAGCTGCCGTCGCTGTCGAGCGGCGAGGCCGTCCTCGTGATCGGGGAGGAGCAGGCGGTCGTCGAGTACGCCGACCTCGGGCGCCGCTACGACACGGATGGGATGATCGGGGCCGCGTATGGCGTCGGTCGTGACGGGGACCCGCTGGCGGACGGGCTCACCCGCCTCCGAACCCTGGTGCATCCCGCCGCGCTTCCCGTCCTCGTGCACGCCTATGACGCCGACGCCCTGGGCCGCCTCTCGAGCGACGTCGCCGAGCGGTTCACCGTCCCGGCGGTCGATGCGTCGGTCGTGGCCGAGGGCACCACCTTCACGGTGGTCCCCTCGACGGAGGGGGCGACCGTCGATGCCGCCGTCGTGGCGGATACGATCGCGGGTGCGGTGGATACCACGGACCCCGCCGACGTGCGTCTCGAGGTGGCGCCGGCCGTCATCGCGCCCGCTGTGACCACGGCCGCGGCCGAGGAGGTGGCCGAGGCGGCACGTTCGACGGTCGCGGCCATGCAGCTCGAGATTCCTGGCGCTGCCGCGGACGAGGAGCCGCTGTCGTTCTCCTCCGAGACGATCGCATCGTGGTTGAGCTTCGGCACCGACGGCGACGGCGCGTACGCGCTGCACATCGATGAGACCGCCGTCTCCACCGCCGTCGCCGGCCTTGCGGCCTCGGTCGACCAGGATCCGGTGAACGCCCAGATCGGCGTCGCGGCCGGCGGCGGGCTGGGCGGGGTGGTCCCCGGGCAGGATGGTCGCGCCCTCGACGTCGAAGGCACCCAGGCAGCACTCTTCTCGGCCCTCGAGGAGCGTGGGGGCGGCGCCGCGACCGGCTCGCTGGCGCTGGTGGTGAACGTCACCGAGCCGGCGTTGACCACCGCCCGGGCCGAGGAGGTGCTGCCGCAGATGCAGAAGATCTCGTCCTGGACGACGACCTACGTCCCGGGCGAGGGCAATGGCTTCGGCAACAACATCAATATCGGTGCGCGGGACATCGACGGACGCAACCTGCTGCCGGGCGAGACGTTCAGCTTCTGGGACAGCATCGGTCCGGTGACGGTCGAGCGTGGCTACCACTACGGCGGTGTGATCATTGGTGGGCGCAGCGTGGCCGGCGGCGCCATCGGCGGTGGGATCTGCTCCACCTCGACGACCATCTTCAACGCCGCCCTGCGCGCTGGCCTCGAGATGGGCGACCGGGCGAATCACTTCTACTACATCGACCGCTACCCGGATGGGCTGGACGCCACCGTTTACATGGACGACAACTTCACGCAGGACATGACCTTCCGGAACGACACCGACAACCCGATCGTCATCCGCGGTTTCGGCGGCAACGGCTTCGTGACCTTCGAGGTCTGGAGCGCTCCGACCGGTCGCTCGGTCGTCCTCACC
>JBHENV010000057.1:0-6071 GCA_046261895.1 Candidatus Limnocylindria bacterium | reverse complement strand
GAGCAGCTCGATGCGCAACCACAGGTCCAGCTTGTGCTGCTCGCCGAAGACCTCGCGCAGCTCTGGCAGCGCATACCGATCAATCACGCGGAGAATGGTACGTTTCTCGGCGCTTCGGATTCCGGACTGGCTCGCACACCTCGCCAGCAGTTCTCGATCCGTCGGGCCGGCGCTCTCGCAACCCCACGGCCACTCATCGAGGGACGAACGTCACGTCACGTTCGCGGGTCGATCCGCAGCTCGGCCTTCGCCGCCTGCTCGTCGCGGAAGGCCGTCACACGTTCAGCAACCGCAGCATCCGAGATGGCGAGGATGCGGGCCGCGAGATGGGCCGCGTTCCGGGCCCCGGCCGAACCAATGGCGACCGTGGCGACCGGAACGCCGGGTGGCATCTGGACGACCGCGTAGAGCGCATCGGCTCCGCCCAATGAACCGCCGTCGAGCGGGATGCCGATCACCGGCCTTGCCGTCAGGCTGGCCAGCACGCCCGGCAGATGGGCGGCCAGCCCAGCCGCGCCGATGAAGAGCTGAACGCCGGCCCCCTCGGCCTCATCGACGTAGACGTGCAGGGCATCGGCCTGGCGGTGGGCGCTGATGACCGATGCCTCCCAGCTGATGCCATAGGAGTCGAGCACGTCGAAGCAGCCCTTGAGAGCCGGCAGATCGGAGCGAGAACCGCAGACGACGGCGACGGTCGGCATCGGCGCCAAGGATAGCCGCCGGCACCGGCGCATGCCCGAGGGTGTGGCCCATGATGTGCTGCGTCGGTCGCTGTGCTCGCCGCATCTCTGCTTGCTGCCCCCATGCCGGCGGACGCCAAGGGCCCGCCGGAGCCGGTGCGGTTCGCGACCTTCAACGCGTCGCTCAACCGCAACCTGCCCGGCCAGGCCCTCTCGGACCTGTCCGAACCGTTCGATGCGGACGAGACAAATGCCGCCCTCCGGGGGCGACGCGCGCAGGCCGCCGCCGTCGCGGAGATCATCCAGCGCACGCGGCCGGAGGTTCTGCTCGTCAATGAATTCGATTACATCGACGGCCCGGTCACCGGCAATGCGCTGACTGCCGCCTTCCAGGAGAACTACCTGGGCGTCAGCCAGAACCGTCAGGATCCGATCACGTACGACCACGTGTTCGTAGCCCCGTCGAACACCGGCATCGCCTCCGGGTTCGACCTGAACAACAACGGGGTCACCGTCACCGAGCCGCTGGCGCCCGGCTATGGCGACGACGCCCTCGGTTTCGGCGAGTTTCCCGGCAAGTTCGGGATGGCGGTCTTCAGCCAGCACCCGATCGACCACGACGCGGCGCGAACCTTCCAGGACTTCAGGTGGGCCGATATGCCCGGCGCGTTGCTGCCGGACAATCCCGCCACCGCGGCACCGGCCGACTGGTACAACGCCGACGAGCTCTCGATCCTCCCACTGTCGAGCAAGAGCCACTGGGACGTGCCGATCGATATCGGGGGCTCGACCGTTCATTTCCTGGTCAGCCACCCGACACCGCCCGTCTTCGACGGCGCCGAGGATCGAAACGGACGTCGCAACTTCGACGAGATCCGGCTGTGGGCCGACTACGTGACGCCCGGCGCCGGCGACTATCTCTACGACGACGAGGGCGTCTTCGGCGGCCTGAAGCCCGGGTCCAAATTCGTCATCGCAGGCGACCAGAACTCGGATCCGCTCGACGGCGACAGCATTCCCGGCTCGATCCAGCAGCTGCTCGACAACCCCCGCATCAATACCAAGGTCACGCCGTCCAGCCTGGGCGGCACCGAATGGTCGATGGTGCAGGACGCGTTGAACGACACGCACGAGAGCGACCCGGCGTTCGACACGGCGGACTTCTGTGACACGCCCGCCTTCCCGCCGTGCAGCGGACCGGGCAACCTCCGTGCCGATTACGTCCTGCCCAGCCGCAGCCTACGCATCGTCGACTCAGCAGTCTTCTGGCCGGAGCCGGGTCATCCCCTCGTCTATCTGACCGGGACCGGCTTCCCCGTGCCGAGCAGCGACCATCGCCTCGTGTGGGTGGACGTGATGGTGCCCGGCAGCGCCCGCGGACGCTAGCTCCCTCCGCCGATGCGAGCGGGACCCGGTCGATCCGGGGCCTGCTCGTTCGTCACAAACATGGCGTGTGATCCACGTTGAGGCTCTACAGATGAAGTACCTCCTGCTTCCTCACGTCGACTCGGACGGCGAGGACGAAGGGGGCGCTTGGCGGCTTCTGCGTGCTCGACTGCGCCATCTCGACGAGGCAATCGAGCTGGCCAAGCGGCTACCCCGCTCCCCCGGCCTCGTGGCTGAGCTGCGTCCTGTCGCCCATCTCTGATTCGCGCGCCGCGATATCGGTCCGGTAGAAGCCGCCCTCGAGCTTGACCGATTCCACGCCACGGTAGGCGGCCTCGCGAGCCGCCTCGAACGACGGCCCGTGGCCGACCATGGTCACGACGCGGCCGCCGGTCGTCTCGTGGCGACCGTCGGACATCCGCGCCGAGCCGGCATGGAAGCAGAGCAGGTCACCATCATCGGCGGGCGACGACGGCTCGGCGCCTTCGAGCAGGCGCCCGGTCAAGGGGGCGCCGGGGTATCCCTCGGACGCGATGACCACGCCCACCGCCGCGCCACCGCGCATCGCGACCGAGCCTTCCATGAGCCCACGGTCGGCGGTGGCACAGCCGACGAGGGCGCTCGCCAGGTCACCGTCGAGCATCGGCATCAGCACCTGCGCCTCGGGGTCCCCGAAGCGGGCGTTGAACTCGAGGACCATCGGTCCGTCATCGGTCAGCATGAGTCCGGCGTAGAGGACGCCGCGATACGAGAACCCGTCGCGCGCCATGCGCCATGCGATCGGCTCGAAGACATCGGCCGTTACCTGCTCGAGCGCCGTCCGTCTGAATGACGGCACCGGCGCGTAGGCGCCCATGCCGCCGGTGTTCGGCCCCGTGTCGCCATCGCCCAGGCGCTTGTAGTCACAGGCCACCGCCAACGGAACGACCGCTTCGTCGCTGATCAGGGCAAAGGCGCTCACCTCGGGACCGGACAACCGCTCTTCCAGGACGACCCGGGCGCCGGGGGCCACGCTGTCGAACAGCTCGCGCACCGCCGTCGCCGCTTCATCCACGCTCTCCGGCACCACCACGCCCTTGCCCGCCGCCAGCCAGTCGGCCTTGACCACCGGCGGCCGCTCGGAGGCGCGAACGTGCGCGAGTGCGGCGTCGGGATCCGTGAAGCTCCGCGCCGATGCCGTCGGGACGCCGGCTCGCCGCATCTGCTCCTTCGCGAATGCCTTGCTCGACTCCAGGCGGGCCGCCGCCCGGGTTGGTCCGAAGGTGGGGATGCGGGTCGAGGCCAGCTCATCGGTAAGCCCCGCCGCCAGGGGCGTTTCCGGACCGATGACAACCAGTCCGTAGCGCTCACGCGCGGCGTGGCGCGCGACCGCCGCGACGTCGCGGATATCCAGGCCGGGCACCGATTCTCCGACTGCCGGCGTACCGCCGTTGCCCGGCGCGATCCGAACGAGTCGCACGCCCTCGTCGCGCGCCAACCGCCAGGCAAGCGCGTGCTCCCTCCCGCCGGACCCGATCACCAGCACATCCATCAGGGTTCGAGTCTACGAGGACATCCCATGGCCCGACCCGCCGTTTCACCTCACCGCAAGTAACCACGAGGCAGGGCCGAGATCGCGGCCCACTGGATCGGATTGGACCGATATTCTGTCGTGGTTTGCGCCGGGGCGCGAGAACGGTCGAAGGGCGCTCAAGGTCGTAGTTCGTTGCGCCCCAGCGCAAACGGCGAGTCCCGGCGCAGGACCCCGGCACTGCGCCTACTCGTCGGTCAGCCCGGCAAGAGACTCGAGCACGGCTTCCAGCTCGTCGATCCGCTCCTGGTACGTGCCGAGGTCGCCCGCCTCCAGTGCGGCCTGTGCCTCGTCGTAGAGACGCTGAGCCTCGGCCACGAGGCCGGCCACGTCCGCCGGCAGCTCACCCGGAGATTGGGTGGGCGATTGCCCGGGCGATGGCGACGGGGCCGGTGACTCGCCGGGATCGGTTGGCTCCGGGACCTCCGGCGGCGGAGGCTCTGCCTCGCCGAGCAACTGGCGCAGGCCCTCCTCGACCGTCTCGGCAAAGGCCACGCGTCGCTGGTCGGCCATGATCACGCGCACGAACTCGGGGAACGGAGCGCCCTCGGCCTGGAGGAAGATCGGCTCGACGTACAGGAGCCCATCCTCGCCGATCGGCAGCACCAGCAGGTTGCCCCGCACCACCCGCGAGCCGGCGCTCGACCACAGGGTGAACTGCTCGCTGATCGCGTCGTCGGCGCCGATGCGTCCCTCGATCTGCACCGGGCCCTGTGTCGAGGTGCCAGTCGGGAATTGGAACGCAATGCGCTCACCGTAGACCCCGGCATCCATGCGCGCCGCCACCCAGGCGATCATGTTCGGTCGGTCCTCCGGCACCATCGGCTGGATCAGGACGAACTCCGCCTCGTCCTCACCGGGGATGCGCATGATCACGTAGTACGGCTCCATCGGCTGCCCATTGCCGGCCACGACGTCCTCCGGGATCGCCCAGCGGTCGTCCTCGTTGTAGAACGTGGTCGCACCGTTCTCGGTGGCCGGCAGGTGATAGAGCCGATACGCCTCGTTCTGCGCGACGAACAGGTCCTCCGGGTAGCGCAGATGCGCCTGGAGCTGCTCCGGCATGGCGGAGAGTGGCTCGAACAGGTTCGGGAAGATCCGCGCGTAGGCGGCGATGATCGGGTCATCCGGATCGGCGAGGAAGAAGCGCGCGGTGCCGTCGTAGGCGTCGACCACCACCTTGACGCTGTTCCGGACATAGTTCGCGCCGCCGAACCGCGTGCCGGCCGGCAGCGGCTGAGCGTTGGGATAGCGGTTGCTGACGGTGTAGGCGTCCCACACCCAGAGCAGCCGGTCATCGGCGCTCACCAGGTACGGGTCGTCGTCGTACTCGAGGAACGGCGCGATCTCCGGCACCCGCTCCTGGATCGCGCGACGGAAGAGCACCTGCGACTCATCCGTCAGCTGGTTGCTGATCAGCATGTTGAAGTCGCCGAAGCGGAGCGCGAAGAGCGCACGGGCCAGCGGGTTCCCGATCCCCACACCGGTCGAGCCGCTCCAGACCGTCTCGGCCCCCGCCTCGCCGCCGCCGCCGTCGCTGCCATCGGTGTCGAGCGGGTAGTCGAACTCGGCCGTCGTCGTACCGGTGACGATGTACGTATCGGTCTCTTCGCCGAAGTAGATTCGCGGCTGGTCGAGCGGCAGCTGCGGATCATCGTCGATCCCGCTGACGAGGTAATCCGGCGTCCCCTGGTCGGTGACGGCGTCCACCGGCACCGCGGTGATCCCGTAGCCGTGGGTGTACACCAGGCGCTCGTTCGTCCAGGTACGGCTGTCGCCGAAGCGTTCGACGTCGAGCTCGCGAGCGCTCAGCATGATCTGTCGTTGCTCCTCGTCGATCTGGTAGCGGTCGATGTCGACGTCGGAGAAGGTGTAGTAGCGACGCAGGATCTGCTGCTGGCCGAAGGTGGTCAGCAGTGGCCGGTAGTCCCACAGCCGCAGGTTGTCGATCGTGGCGGCATCCTCGGCGAACAGCTCCCGGGTCAGCCCCTCCTCCCCGGTGAAGCGCCGCTGCTCGATCGCGTCGAGGTCGAACGCGCGGCGCGTCGAGGTGATGTGGTCGACGATGTACTCGCGCTCCACGTTGAGCTCGTTCGGGTTGACCTGCACGGTCTGCACGAAGCTCGGGTAGAGCCCTCCCACCACGATTGACAGCACGATCCACGCGCCCGCCGCCAGTGCGAGCAGCCACAGGGTCCGAAACCAGGTGTTGAGCAGGAGCAGGCCTGCAGCCGCGAGGGCCACGACCGTCAGGATCACGGACGCCGGCAACTGCGCGTTGACGTCGGTGTACAGCGCGGCCTGCACATTGCCGCTCAGCCCACGGGTCGAGTAGGTGAGCTCGGCGATGTCGAGCTGATACCCACCGGCGATGACCACCAGCAGCAGCGCGCCGATCACCGACAGGTGCGCCCGCACCGGCGCGCTGAGCCGGA
>JBHENV010000056.1:0-24233 GCA_046261895.1 Candidatus Limnocylindria bacterium | reverse complement strand
GGCCACGGTCCCGGACAATTCCGACATCCCGTGCACGCTAGCACGAGACGAGGGATGCTACCCCTCGACGAGCGCGACGGTGCCGAGCAGTTGCACCTGCTCCGCCCACCGGACCCCGTTGGCCTCCTGGAGATCCGGCATCGATGCGGGATCGAGACCGCGCACCATCAGTCGCGAGCCGCCGCACTGTGGCGGGAAGGACTCGGCGATGGCGTCGCATAGCCGCACGGTTCCGTCGGGATCGACGAACAGGGCGCCGGTCACGGACACGAGATCGTCGGTCGGCTGGTGACCGAGCGCATCGGCCACGCTGATCCCGTCGCCGGCTCCACCGCCGTCGGCGATCACGAGAACCGGGTCACCGTCATCGGGCGGCGCCGAGGTCGCGGCTGTTCCGACACAGGCGGCGAGAATGAGAACGAGGGCAAACGGTGCGATGCGCATGAAGTGGCTCCGGGGGTGCGGATGCTGTCGGCGTTTCGACGCGGCGAGGCACGCATCGGTTCCGAGCACTACGCGTTGAGGACGCCCTCCAGGCCGAGGAGGTAGCGCTTTCGATCCAGACCGCCGGTGTAGCCGCCCAATCCCCCGCCGGCGTGGAGGACACGGTGACAGGGCACCACGATCGGGATGGGGTTCGATCCAAGCGCGTTGCCAGCAGCCCGATACGCGTTCGGCGAGCCGGCCTCGGTGGCGACCTCCCGGTACGACGAGACGGCGCCGAACGGAATGCGCGCCGTGGCGCGAAGGACGTCCCCCGCGAAGCCATGCACCAGGCGCCAGTCGATGGGCACCCGGAAGTCGCGACGCGTGCCGTCGAAGTACGCATCCAGCTGGCGGCGGACAACGTCGATCCTGGCCGGGGCATGCAGGATGCGTGGCGAGATGTAGCCGGCGATCTCGTCCAGCTGCCCGCTGATCCCCTCGCCGGGATACGAGAGGCGGAGCAGGCCGCGACGGGTGACGATGATGGTCAGCAGGCCGAGCGGCGACTCGTAGGAACCGTAGGCGACGTCGAGCAGCCCATCGTCGGCCGCACGCCGTGCAAGCGCCGCTCTGAGTGCGTCCACGTCGAGCGGCGCAGCCGGTGGCGCAGCCAACCGCCGCTCGAGGTCGTCCGTCATGGCGTCACCTCCCGGCGCAGGCGTCGCAGGCCGGCGCTGACGTTCTGGCGCGCGGCCTCCTCGCTGGTTCCCATACGGGTCCCGATCTCGGCGTAGGCAAGGTCGAGCACGAACCGATGCGTCACGGCCGCCCGCTGCTTGGCGGGAAGCTCGCGCACGCGTCGCCACAGGCCGTCGTCAGGCGGTTCGGGCACCAGCGAAGCGACCGGGTCGACGCCGTCAAGCTCTCGCGTCGGTCGGCGCGCCATGCGACGGATGGCATCGGTCGCCTTGCGCTGGGCGATCGTGTACAGCCAGGCGCGAAGGTTATCGGTGTGTCGAAGTCGTGGATACGCGCGCAGCGCGGACATGAAGGTCTCCTGGAGGCAATCCTCCGCCTCGGTCGGCCCGACGCAACCCGCCAGGAACCGATACAGCTCGTGGGCGTGGGCGTCGATGAGCGTCTCGAACGGCGGGAGATGCACGCGGGTGTAAACGTTCTAGGCCAGTTCCGCGTGAGATGCCGCGGCACGTCGCACCAGCCCATCGATCGCGGCCGGATCGTCGCTCACGACGTAGGCCGCGCCCCCGGCAGGTCCCTCGCCCTCATGCCAGCCGGTGGTGATCCCCGGATTCTGCGCATTGGTTCCGTCGGACGCGAACAGGTGCGCCGAGCCCCGCACCTCTTCGCTCCGCGCGACCGCCCAGTCGTCGAGCAGAGTGCGGCGGGCGCGACCGTCGTCGAGCGCCTGGGCCAGCGACGCAACGTCGAGCGACTCGCACTCGTTCGCCACCTCCAGGATGACGTTGCGCATGCTGATGCAGCGGCTCTCACCCCAGAAGGCGCGGCGCAGGCCACGATCGAGCTCTTCAGAGGCTACGAATGACTGGAGCTTCGCCGCCTGGACAGCTTCCATCGGGGGCAGCATAGTGACCGGCCAGGCGTGCTCGGGCGCGGACCAGGCCTGCCAGCCGGCCCGCGGCGCCAGCTCAGCAGCCACCCGCCATTCCGCCTCCCGCAGCGGCCGCGGTGTCGGCTCGTTGTTGAACAGCTCGAGAGGAAAGGCGTGATGGTCGAACGCGATACGCCCATCCAGCCGAAGACGTCGGCGAGCATCGTGGAGCCGCCATACGACGGCATGCGACCAAGGGCAGCCGAGGTCCGACCAGATGGCGATCGTACTCGGGCGGACATCCATGCTGCCGATGCTACTCGCGAGATGCGGCCGTTGCCTGCTGCGCCGGGCGTGATCGAGGGGCCGATCCCAGAGGTCCGGCCCTCTCGGCTGGCCGAGGAGGCCAGGAGACCCAGGGCGACACCACGGCGATGGGTCGGGTGGATCGGGCACGGGTCGGATGCGGATGGTCTTCAAAAAGGACCGATGAACGCGGTCACCTCAGTCGAGGGTGAAGTAATCTGGCCCCGAGTAGCGGCCCGTGCGCTCCTTGCGGATCTGCATGAGGACGTCGTTCAGGAGGCTCGAAGCGCCGAACCGGAACAGGTCGGGCGTCATCCAGGTTGGGCCGAGCGTCTCGTGCAGGACGACGAGGTACGTGATCGCCTCCTTCGCCGTGCGGATGCCTCCCGCGGACTTCATGCCGACGACGCGGCCAGTCTGTCCGTGGAAGTCGCGAATGGCCTCCATCATGACCAGCGATCCCGGCAGCGTCGAGGCCGGATTGACCTTGCCGGTGCTGGTCTTAATGAAGTCTGCGCCGGCAGCCATGGCCAGGACCGATGCGCGCCGCGCGTTGTCATAGGTCTCGAGCTCGCCGGTCTCCATGATGACTTTCAGATGGGCGTGCCCGCACGCCTCCTTGACGGCAACGATCTCGTCATACACCGACGCATAGTCGCCCGCCAGGAACGCGCCGCGGTCGATGACCATGTCGATCTCGTCGGCGCCCATCTCGACGGCGGCTCGGACGTCCGCCAGCTTCACGTCCAGCGGCGCCTGGCCGGACGGGAAGTACGTGGCCACCGCCGCGACCTTGACCCCCGACCCCCTGAGCGCCTGGACGGCGGTCGGAATCATGTTCGGGTACACGCACAGCGCCGCAACCGATGGAATCGACGGATCGGTCGGGTCGGGACGGCGCGCCTTGCCGGCCAGCGCCCGGATCTTGCCGGGGGTGTCCTTGCCCTCGAGCGTGGTCAGATCCATCATCTGGATGGCCATCTCGAGGGCCCACAGCTTCGCGTCCTTCTTGATGCTGCGCCTGGCCAGCGATGCGGCCCGCTCCTCGACGCCGACGGCATCGACCGCCCAGACCCTGCCGAGCAGGCTTCCGAGGTGCTGATGGCGGCCGGTCGTGAGGTCGCCGCGCCCATTCGTGCGGGCAGGGATGGTGGTTGTCATCGGCCGATCATTGTACCCGCGCATCCGCCTGCTACCCTTCGAGACCGATGGCCGCCGATCCGATCGTCTACTGTCTCACCCGCAGCCGCGACATGGCGAGCGCGCTCGATGCGCGACTCAGCGGCGCGATCGCCTTCTTCTACAACGACGCGGCGCGCCTCCACCAGGCGGTGACCCTCCGCCAGCCTCATCTCGTTGTCGTCGACACCGGCGCCATTCGCCCCGAGTACGGCGACGCCGGCCTCGGGCCGGTCTTCGACTTCCTGCGCCACCGCGCGCCGACCGCGCGCCTTGGCGTGCGACCCACAGCGGGCGTGGAGCACCTCGTCGCCGCCGAGGCCGGTGACGGCGTCGAGGTGCTGCCGGTAGAGCTGGAGGCGTGCATCGACGCGGTGGCGACGGCCTGCGGCTGCTCATGACGCCGGCGGAGCTCCTCGACGCCCACGCCGCCGACGCGGTCTGTGATCTCCAGACGATTGGGCGAACCTCCGGGAGGCGGCGCACGATCGAGATGTGGTTCGCGACCGATGGGGAGCGGATCTACCTGCTCGCCGGCGGCCGAGATGACGCACATTGGATTCGGAATCTTCGCGCCGAGCCGCGGGTGCGCGTGCGCATCGGCGGGCAGACGGTCCAGGGGACGGCGCGAGTCATCGAGGGTCATGCCCGCGACCCGCTTGCCCGCCGCCTGCTGGCAACCAAGTACCAGGGCTGGACCGAGGGCGATCCCCTCAGCTCCTGGGCGGAGGGCTCGCTCCCGGTGGAGGTCTCGATCTCGGGGTGACCAGCCGATGGTTTCTCTCACTCGCCAACGTGGCTGGCGTTTCGCGAAGGAGCAGTGCATGCGCGGCTTAGCGCCAACGTGATTGGCGCATCAGAGAACCGGTCAACCTCCGGCGATCAATGCCTCGGGAAACGCGCACGCCGACTCCCCGCCCTCGACAATCGGCGCAGGCGGGACACGGCCGACACGCGCTGGCGGCCAATAGCGCCAGGCCACTCGCCACCCGACGGCGTTCGCCGGGACGATGCCGAACGTCCGCGCGTCGGTACTGGCCGCCGGGTTGTCGCCGCGAAGGATCACGCCCGAGCGATGGATGCGCGCCACGCGCTTGATCAGCTCGCGCCCCGGATCCCGCGGGTCGCGGGCCAGCACGATATCCCCGACGCGTGACCCGCCACGAATGACGAGCAGGCGATCCCCGGACCAGAGCGTGGGAGCCATGGAGCGCCCCCGCACCTCGACCACGTCGAGATATCGGCGAGCCACCAGCACGATGCCGATGACCAGCAGCGACCAGGTTCGGCCGCTCCACCGCCGCCACGAACGGCGGATCAGGAAGGGCGTCCGTTGACCCGGGTCTTCTCTGGGCCGCCGGTTGCCTTCCACATCTCGTCGATGGTGTCGATCATGGTGAGCAACTCCCGCGCCGCGCCGGCGTCGAGCGACTGCTTCACCTTCGAGGCCTGCTTGGTGGCCTTCCAGAAGGTGTCGTGCAGATCGGGATACTGCTCGAGGTGCTCGGGCTTGAAGTAGTCGTGCCACAGGACGTCGAGGTGCTGCTTGGCGAGCTCGGCACGCTCCTCCTTGACGTGGATACAGCGCGCGCGGAAGTGCTTGTCGTCACTGGCGTCGTGCTTCTCGATGATGCGCAGGCAGGATTCGGCCTCGATGCGCGCCTGCTCGGGATCGTACACGCCGCATGGAATGTCGCAATGCGCGGCGACCAGGCGAGTCGGGCGCAGGATGGAACGCAGGGTGAGCATCGGTCTCCTCTCAGAATGGGGAATCGCGCTTGTCGGCTTCTATCCTAGGCCGTTGCAAGCCCCCTGGCCGATGCCGCGGGACCCGGAACTCTGCGCAAAGCGATCGGGCCGGTGGCAGACCGAGACGGTCAAGGACCGCCGTCACCGGTGCAATTCGGGGCAGGGCGGTTGCGGTTGACTGCGCGCCGCTGCGATCGGTAGGGGAGCAGGTCGTGGCAGGGTCAGACGCCTGGTGTGAGCAAGACACTGGCGGACCGGTAAGTGGCGAAGCTGGCGGGTCTGCTACCGCCACGACCGCGGCTCGGTCAGCTGCCCATCACGATCCCGCCGTCGATGCCGAGCACCTGCCCGGTGACGTACCGGGCTTCTTCGGAGGCGAAGTAAACGGCGGCGGCCGCGACGTCGTCGACAGAACCGATGTACCCCAACGGAGTGAGCGCGGTGAGGGCATCCTTGGCCGCCGGCGGCATGTCGGCGATCAATTCCGTGTGGATGAGGCCTGGCGCAATGGCGTTGCAGGTGATTCCCCGGCTGGCCAGCTCGCGAGCGGTGGCCTTGGTGAGGCCGATGAGCCCCGCCTTGGCGGCCGAGTAGTTCGCCTGGCCGGCATTGCCCATCCGGCCAGCGGCAGAGCTCATGTTGATGATGCGGCCTCCACGGGCCTTGACCATCGGTCGGGCCATGGCCCGCGTCATCCAGAACGGCCCGGACAGGTTCGTGTCGATTACGGAGGCCCACTCGTCGGCGTCCATCCGCATCAGCAGGCTGTCGCGGGTGATGCCCGCGTTGTTCACGAGGATCCCGACGGCCCCCAGGCCATCGACGGCGGTCTTGACGATCGCCTCGCATGCGTCGCGCCCGGCGCTGGTGTCGCCCTGGATGGTGACGGCACGCCGACCCAGGCCCCTGATCATCTGGGCGACCTCCTCGGCGGCCTCGGCGTTGCCGCGGTAATTGATCGCCAGGTCGGCGCCCTGCCCCGCCAGCGCCAGCGCGATCGCCCGCCCCAGGCCGCGGCTGCCGCCGGTCACCAGCGCCGTCCTGCCGGTCAGATCGAACATCGATGCCCCTAGTGACCGGCCGCGACGTCGACGCCGGCCGGGGCGACCTGTCGGGGACCGAGGCGCGTCTGCGTGCCCGGTGCGCGGCTGCGGCGCGCCGGATCGGCGGTCCACTCCACGACCGCCGCACCAGCGGTGTAGCCGGCGCCGAAGGCCGCCATGAGGAGCTTGTCGCCGGGCTTGATGCGGTCCTCGGCCAGCGCCTCCACGAGCGCCATCGGCACGGAGGCGGCGCTGGTGTTCCCGTAGCGCTCGATGTTGAGATAGGTCTTCTCGGACGGGATGCCGACCGCGTTCTGGACGCTCTCGATGATGCGCAGATTGGCCTGGTGGAAGAGGAACTGGTCGATCTGGTCGACCGAGAGGCCGGCATCGCGCAGCGCCGTCTGGGCCGACTCGGCGAGCTGCCGGGTCGCGTACCGGTAGACCTCCTTGCCCGCCATGTGCACGAAATGACCACCCTCCGCGACCGTCTGCATCGTGGTCGGACGGGCCGATCCCCCGGCGGGAAAGATGATCCCCTCGGCACCACTGCCGTCGCTGTACATGTCGAGCCCGAGCAGCCCCCCGGGGCCGTCGGAGGCCGTTACGACGACCGCACCGGCGCCGTCGCCGAAGAGCACGCAGGTGTTCCGGTCGGTGTAGTCGAGGAATCGGCTGAGCAGCTCCACCCCGATCACCAGCACATTGCGGTACATCCCGCTGCGGACGTATGCGTGGGCCGTCGCCAGCGAGAAGATGAATCCCGAGCACGCGGCCATGACGTCGAAGCCGGCCGCCCGTGTCGCGCCGAGCCCGTGGGCGACCAGCACCGCCGTGGCGGGCATGTAGTAGTCGGGCGAGCAGGTGCCGACGATGACCAGGTCAAGCTCCCCCGCGTCCAGGCCGGCGACGGCGAGGGCGTCCCGGGCCGCATGGACGCTCAGGGTCGCCGTGGTCTCGTCGTCGGCTGCGATGCGTCGCTCCCGGATGCCCGTGCGGCTGACGATTCACTCGTCTGAGGTCTCCACCATCGTCGAGAGCTCGTCGTTGGTCATCACCCGCGACGGCGCATACATCCCCCAGCCGGTGATCAGTGCATTGGTGGTCATCGTGGATCGATCTCCAGGAGTGGCTGCTTTCGTTTCACAAGGGTCCCGCTCTCGACCAGGATCCGGGTCACCGTGCCGGCCGCGTCGGACTTGATCTCGTTGAACAGCTTCATCGCCTCGATGAGGCCGACGACCTGGCCGCTATTGATCTCGGCACCCTCGGCGACGTAGGAGCGCGCGCCGGGCGAGGGCGCCGCGTACCAGACGCCGGTCAGCGGTGCGCTGACGAAGCGCATCCCCGTGGCCGGCTCTCCGAACGGGGTCAACCCATCGCGACCGGCAGCGGCTCCGCTCGGTGGAGCGGCCGGTGCCACCGCCTGGGCCGCCGTCTCCCGGAGGCTCGGTCGCGGACGCGCGAGGCGAACGTGCAGGTCGCCGACCTCGATCTCGAGCTCGTCGAGCCCGGCATCGACGAACGCCGGGCCGAGCAGGTCGACCGCTGCGAGAATCGGGTCGCGGTCGGACATCAAGGCTCGTACCGCTGCATCACCAGCGTGGCGTTGTGACCGCCGAACCCGAAGCTGTTGCTCATCCCGACGCGCACCTCGACCTCGCGCGCCTCATTCGGAACGTAATCGAGGTCGCACTCCGAGTCGGCCTGGTCGAGATTGATGGTAGGCGGCACGATGCCGGTCTTGATGGCCTGGATGGTGGCAATCGCCTCGATCCCCCCACCGGCGCCCATGAGGTGGCCGGTCATTGACTTCGTGCTGCTCACCGGAACGCGATGGGCGCCTTCGCCGAAGAGCGTCTTGATCGCAGCCGTCTCGGATCGGTCGTTTGGAGGCGTGCTCGTGCCGTGGGCATTGATGTAGTCGATGTCGTTCGTGCCCAGGCCGGCATCGGTGATGGCGACCCGCATGCTCGCGACCGCGCCGCGTCCGCCCGGAGCCGGCAGCGTGATGTGCGAGGCGTCGTCGGTGGCACCGTAACCGATCATCTCGGCGTGGATCCGAGCGTCCCTCGCCACGGCGTGGTCGAGCGCCTCGAGCACCAGCATCCCGGCGCCATCGCCCATCACGAACCCATCACGGTCGGCGTCGAAGGGTCGCGAGGCAGCCTCCGGATCGTCGTTTCGCTTCGTGGAGAGCGCGCGCATGGCGCTGAACGCGGCGACCGGGATCTCGCCGATCCCCGCCTCGGCACCGCCGGCAATCATGATGTCGGCCTCGCCACGACGGATGATGTTCATCGAGTCGCCGATGGCATGATTGGCGCTCGAGCAGGCGCTGACGGTCGCGTAGTTCGGCCCTCGCGCGTTGGCGTAGATCGCGACGTAGCCGGCCGCCATGTCGGGGATGAGCCCGGTGACCAGGAAGGGGCCGATGCGCTCGACGCCGTGCAGCGCCGCCTCGGTCACGTCGCGGATCATGGTGTTGATGCCGCCGATGCCGGAGCCGATGATGCAGCCGGTCCGCCAGGCGAGCGCCTCGTCGTCGATCGGGTTCGGCAGCGCGGCATCGCGCATCGCCTCGGCGACCGCGGCCCAGGCGTAGTGGACGTATCGGTCGTGGCGACGGACCTCCTTCTTCGGCATGACCCTGTCGGCGTCGAAGCCCTTGATCTCTCCGGCTACCTTGCTGGCGACCCTTGACGGATCGAAGCTCGTGATGCGGCTGATGCCACTTCGGCCGTTGACGAGGCCGTCCCAGAAGGCCGGCACGTCGTTGCCCACCGGGGTCACGGCGCCCATGCCGGTCACGACCACGCGGCGGTCTCCCTCACGCATCGGCGTGTCCGGAGCCAAGCGCCTGGTCGCGCGGGATGATGATGCTGAGGGTCGCCTCGGCGGCCACTTCGCCCTCCACGCTGGCCACGGCGCGCACCCGGCCGAACATGCCGCGCAGCTTCTCGACCGTCACCTCGAGGCGCAGGGTGTCGCCGGGAATGACCATTCGCCGGAAGCGGCAGTCGTCGATGCCGGCGAACAGGCCAAGCTTGCCGCGGTAGTCCTCGAGCGTCATGACCGCGACGCCGGCGGTCTGCGCCAGAGCCTCCACGATCAGGACGCCGGGCATGATCGGGCGTTCCGGGAAGTGCCCGGTGAACTGCGGCTCGTTGGCCGTCACCGCCTTGAGCCCGACGGCGCGCCTGCCCGGCTCCAGCTCGATGATGCGGTCGACGAGCAGGAACGGATAGCGGTGCGGGATGATGCCCATGATGTCCGCCGCCTCGAGCGGCAGCGTCGGCGTATGGATCGTGGCGGGTTCGGTCGTCATCGGCCTCTGCTCTTTCGCAGCGTATCTCCGTGTCTCCTTCGGCGACGCACGCTAACTGCTCACGAACGCGGCGGGCCCGACCCGGTCGAGCAGATTCGTGCTGACGCGCGCGTCGAGGAAGGCGTCGTTGTCGATGATCCCACGATGGAACGGGATGTTCGTCTTGACTCCGCCGATCTCGAGCTCGGCGAGCGCGCGGCGGGAGCGAGCCAGCGCGATCTCGCGCGTCTCGCCCCACACGATGAGCTTGGCGAGCAGGCTGTCGTAGTAGGGCGGCACCTCGTAGCCCGGGTAGAGATGCGTGTCGACGCGCACCCCAGGACCACCCGGCAGGCGGAGCGATTCGATCTCGCCGGTCTGCGGCGAGAAGTTGTCGCTTGGATCCTCGGCGTTGATGCGGAATTCGATCGCGTGGCCGCGGAAGGTCACCTGCTCCTGCCGCAGGCTGAGCTGTTCGCCCGATGCGATCCGGATCTGCTCGGCAATGAGATCGATTCCGGTCAGCATCTCGGTGACCGGGTGCTCGACCTGGATCCGGCAGTTGATCTCGATGAAGTAGAAGTTGCCCTGCGCATCGAGCAGGAACTCCAGGGTGCCGGCGCTCTCGTACCCGGCGGCCACCACGCTCCGGATGGCCAAATCGCGCAGCCGCTCCCGACTGGCATCGTCCATGGCCGGTGACGGACCCTCTTCGATGATCTTCTGGTGCCGCCGCTGGACGCTGCAATCGCGCTCGCCGAGGTGCACGCCGTTCCCATGGCGGTCGACCATGACCTGCACCTCGACATGCCGGGACTCCTCGATCCAGGTCTCGAAATAGACGCTGTCGTCGCCGAACGCCGCCTGTGCCTCCGAGCGCGCCAGCGGCAGCGACTGCTCCAGCTCGCGTGGCGAGCGCACGAGCCGCATCCCGCGACCGCCTCCGCCGGCCGACGGCTTGAGGAGGACGGGGTAGCCGGCCGCACCGGCCTGCTCGAGCGCGTCACCAAGGTCCGTGACGATGCCGCGGCTGCCCGGGACCGTCGGCAGCCCGGTGGCGGCGAGCATGCGACGCACGGCGAACTTCGACGCGAATCGCTCGAGCACCTCGGGCCGCGGGCCGATGAAGGCCAGCTCGTGCGCGACGCATGCCTCGGCAAACGTGGCGTCCTCGCTCAGGAAGCCATAGCCGGGATGCACGGCATCGCAGCCGGTGATCATGGCCCCACTGATGACGGCGGGCTGGTTCAGGTAGCTCTTGCGAGCCTCCGCCGGACCGATGCAGATGGCCTCGTCGGCCAGACGCACGGCGAGCGTATCGCGGTCAGCCTCGCTGTAGGCCACCACCGCCGGCAGGCCGAGGTCGCGGCACGCGCGCAGGATGCGGACGGCGATCTCGCCGCGGTTGGCGATCAGGACCTTGGAGACCACGGTCAGGCGGGCGCCGGGGCCGCGACGCCCGAGCGGATGAGCTCCTCGGCGGCCTGAAGGCTGGCGAGGTCGACGACGCTCGCGGTCCGCATGCCGGGCGCGATCCGCTTGACCATCCCGATCAGAGCGACGCCGGACCCGCACTCGACGGCGAGGTCGATGCCCTCCTCCACCATCCGCTCGACACTGCCCACCCACTCCACCGGTGATCGGACCTGCTCCGCCAGAAGGGCACGGAGGCGCTGGGCGTCGGTCAACCGCTCCGCCGTGACGTTGCTGATGATCGGCACTCGGGCGTCGTGCCACTCTTCGTCCTCGAACGCCGCCGCCAGGCCATCCGCGACCCCCGCCATGAGCGGCGAGTGAAAGGCGCCCGAGACCGCCAGGCCCACGATCCGCTTCGCGCCCGCGGCGCGCATCGGCGCTTCGACTGCCGCGAGCGCATCCCGCCGACCGGAGATCACGATTTGGCCGGGTGCATTGTCGTTGGCGACCACCAGCTCGGTCGGTCGGCCGATGCTGGCGACCACCGCCTCGACGCCGTCCCGATCGAGCCCGAGCACGGCCGCCATGCCGCCCTCGGCATCGACCGCCGCCATGAGGGCGGCGCGGCGCGCCACCAGACGCAACGCGGCGCCGAAGTCGAGGACGCCGGCGGCCACCAGGGCGGCGTACTCGCCGACCGAGTGTCCGGCCACGACCGATGGCTCGGCGTCGATCCGTTCCCCGAGCGCCCGATGCGCGGCCACCGACGTGGTGAGCAGGCATGGCTGCGTCTGCCGCGTGTCGTCCAGCCGTTCGGCGGGGCCAGCCCAGCAGGTTTCACTGACAGGCCACCCCAGGGCGAGATCGGCCTCCTCGAAGGTGGTGCGCGCGGCCCGCGAGTGCTCTGACAGCTCGCGGCCCATGCCCACGACCTGCGAGCCCTGCGGGCTGAACAGCAGCGCGAGCGTCAACGGATCATCTCCTGCGCCTCGAGCTCGACCACGACCTGGCCATACTCGACCGCCTCTCCGCTCTCCGCGACGAGATGCCGGATCGTGCCGCGGCGCGGCGCGCGCACGTCGTGCCGGATGCCGAGCATCTCGACCTGGCCCAGGGCGTCGCCCTTGTCCACGGCCAGACCCGGCCCCAGCCCGTCGGCGTACACGAAGAAGCCGACCGCCGGCGACGCGACGCCGATCGATGGGGATCCTCCGGCCAGGGCCGGCGACGCGGCGGGCGCGACGGCCGAGACGGGCTGCCCGCCCTGCTCGACGTTGGCGTTCACGCCGCTCACGCCGGTCGCGCGCGCCACGCGAAGTCGCAGATCGCCCGACGACACTTCGATCTCGCCGAGACCGAGCCGAACGAGTCGGTCGGTCAGCTGGGGCACCAGGTCATTCGCCGCTCGGGCGATGGCCGCGACCTGGTCCTCGGCGTCTGTCATGCCCCTCTCTCGCTCTCGTCTTCACTGCTGTCGCTCGGCCAGATTTCGCTCCAGCGCGGACGCCGCGGAACGCCCGGCAGATGGAGGATGCGGCCGATTCGCCGCCGCAGCGACGGCACCTCCAGCCGGCCGGGGCTTCGCGCCCCGGTCTCGGTGTAGGCTCCCATGCCGCGAACCCGAGCATAGCGGGTCAGGAGGAGCTCGGCGGTCTCGCGACCGGAGAGCCGTCGCATGGCGGAGATGATGGCCGCTTTGACCGCCGCTCCGGTGGCTGCGTGGTCGGTGTGCGCTCCCTCGCCGGGCTCTGCGACGATGCCGTCCACGACGCCCAGGTCGACCTGGTCCTCGGCGGTCATTCGCATGGCGGCCGCCGCCGTGCGAGCGTCTTCACGCGAACGCCAGAGGATCGACGCGCAACCCTCGGGGCTGATGACCGAATAGACGGCGTTCTCGAGCGCCAGGACGACATCGCCAACCCCGATGGCCAGCGCGCCGCCGGATCCGCCCTCGCCGAGGACGATGACGACGACCGGCACCTGGAGCCCGGTCATGAGTTTGATGCTCGCCGCGATCGCCTCCGCCTGGCCGCGTTCCTCGGCGGCCGCACCGGGGAAGGCACCCGCGGTGTCGAGGAAGGTCACGATGGGCATCCCGAGCTTGTCGGCCAGGCGCATCAGACGCTGGGCCTTGCGGAAGCCCTCCGGGTACGGCGAGCCGAAGTTGCGCAGGATGTTCGATTCGGTATCGGTGCCCTTCTGGTGCCCGATCACCATGACGGGCACGCTGTCGAGCGTCGCAGGTCCGCCGACGACGGCCGGGTCGTCACCGAATGCACGGTCGCCGTGCAGCTCGAAGAAGTCGTCGAAGATGATCGGCACCAGGTCGAGGGTGCGCGGCCGCTGCGGGTGTCGGGCGAGCTGGACCCGACGCCACGCCTCGTCGCCGGCCGCCGATGCCGCCTCTGATCGTTCGATGATGGGAGCCTCGCTCATCGGGCCTCCTCCCGCTCGCCGGCCTGTGTCGCGGACGGGCCCGTTCCGTTGCCGCCCGGCGGCGCCTCCACATCGATCCCGATCGTCTCGCTCACCGCGCCGCCGAGGCGCTCTGCCAACCCAGAGATGGCGCCGATGGGGCCCCAGGCGCGATCGAGCGCGGCCGGCTGCCCGTCGTCCACGGCGGCAACCGGCAGGAGCCGCAGGAGCCGCGAGAGGTGGGAGCGCAGCTCCGGGCGCGGCACCACGGCGTCGACGAAGCCATGCGCGAGCAGGAACTCGGCACTCTGGAAGCCCTCGGGCATCTCCTCGCCCACCGTATCGGAGGCGACGCGGGCCCCGGCGAAACCGATCAGCGCCCTCGGCTCGGCGAGGATGACGTCACCGAGGCTCGCGAAGCTGGCGAGTACGCCGCCGGTGGTCGGGTCGGTCAGGACGGTGAAGAAGGGGACTCCGGCTGCGTCGAGGTGCACCAGCGGCGCGGTGGTCTTGGCCAGCTGCATGAGGGAGAGCGTGCCCTCCTGCATGCGGGCCCCGCCCGACGCGCTGACCACGATGGCCGGGATCCTCTCGGCGAATGCGGTTTCGAAGCAGCGCGCAAGCTTCTCGCCCACGACGCTGCCCATGCTCCCGCCCATGAAGCGGAAGTCGAAGATGCCGATGGCGACCCGCCGCCCGTCGATGGCGCCGATCCCCCATACCACCGCGTCGCGCAGCCCGGTCTTGATCCGAGACGCCTCCAGGCGGTCGGTGTACGGACGGTCGTCGTTGAATCCGAGCCGGTCGACCGACTCGAGGCCGGCGTCCCGCTCCTCGAAGCTGCCGGGGTCGAGTAGCAGGTCGATCCGCTCCCCGACCGACATCCGGAAGTGATGGCCGCACGAGGGACACAGGCGCTGGTTGCGCTCGAGCTGCCTGTTGAAGACCTGCGCTTCACAGGTGGGGCACTTCGTCCAGGCACCCGACGGCGCGGCGCGGCGGCTGAACGGGAACTTGATCGGCAATGATCTCTCCTGTTCGGCTACCGATGCAGCAGCCGAGGCGCCCCGGACCATCGACGGCTGCTGCGCCAGACGGCATAGGCGGTGACCCCCACGCCGACCGCCGATCCGACCGCGCCGGTCACGATCAGGCGGCCAGGATGGCGAAGTGCCCAGGCCACCGGATCACGGAGCGGCTGCGTCGCGAGCCGGGCGCCGAGGCGCGCCTCGTACCGAGTCCCGACCGGCGGGGGCACGAGCGTCGCGCGCAGGTCGCTCGCCAGCTCGAGGAGCGGCAGCGTCGCGCTGTCGACGCCGCACATCGCCGCGGCCACCTGCGGGGAGAGTCCGTCGAGTACGCGGTCGATGGCATGATCGAGGCGCTCGGCGGCGGACGGGCTCTGTGGCATCACGCTCCTGCTAACACCGCGGAAGGGCGCAACGTTACACCGGTGCCTCTGACGCTGCCGCGACGCCACGCCGTGAAGGCGTCGACGCCGGGAAGTCGGCGATTCCCGGCCCGCGGAGCTTCCGTCAACCGGGTGGTGCCACCTGGCGGAACCCCGTGCGATCACATCACGCCAATGGCATCACCGGTGCCACCTGACAAGACATGGGTAGCGGCCGCTCCCGCTGCCGTGATCAGCCTGTACCCGGCTGGTCGAGGAGTGCGGCGAGCTCGCGCAGCGCTCGGTGCTGGAGGACCCGAACGGCCCCGGCGCTGCGTCCCAGCACGACACCGATCTCCACCGCCGTCAGGCCGTCGACGAAACGCAGGATCACCACCTGGCGGCGATCGTCCGAGAGCGACGCCACCGCCGCCCGCACGCTGCGGGCGTCGTCGGCCAGGCTCGCCATCCGCGCGGGATCGTCGGCGGCCGCCGGCTCGGGGATCGAGTCGAGGGGGTCCGTTCGGTGGCGGCTCCGCGTGCGCAGGGCGTTGGCGACCTGGTTATGGGCGATGCGGAAGAGCCACGAGCGGAACGTGGCTCCTTCGTCGCGGAACCGATCGATGGCGTCGAACGCGGCCGTGAAGGATCGTTCGGTGGCGTCCTCGGCGTCGTGGTGATCACCGAGGAGGTAGAAGCAGTAGCCGTAGACCCGATCCAGGTATCGCCGGTAGAGGGTGGCGAACGCCCTCCTGTCTGCCTGTGCGGCCCGCACCTCCGCGAGGTCCGGGTCGATCGGTGGCGACGAGCCGGTCGTCACGGGTCGGACGCTCATGCCGGCGCCACGGCGCGCAGGCGCACGATCTCGCCACTCGTCAACGCGACGGACCCCGTGGCCGTCTCGATCACGAGCGCTCCACCTCCGTCGATCCCGGTCGCCCGACCCTCGATCCGACCGCCAGCCGTGTCGACGCCGACATCGGTCCCGAGGGTGACGCACGCGTCTCGGTAGCGCGGCAATGGCGAGAGCCCCGACTCGAGCGCGACCAGCTCCGTATCGAGCGCGTCGAGGAGGCGGCCGAGCAGCTCGACCCGATCGAGCTCGATCCCCGCCAGGTCGGCGAGCGACGTTGCGCCCGAAGCGAACTCGGCCGGCATCTCCGAGCGCGACCAGTTGACGTTGAGCCCGACGCCGATCACCGCGGCCGTGGCCCGCTCGCCCTCGACCGTCGTCTCGATGAGCAGCCCACCCACCTTGCTGCCGTCATCGGCGACGAGGTCGTTCGGCCACTTCAGGCCCACTGGGGCGATGGCGGAGCAGGCGGTCCGTGTGGCCAATGCGGCACTCATCCCGAGCTGCCAGGCATCCGCCGCCGCGATTCGGGGCCGGAGCGCCACGCTCACCATCAGGTTGCGGCCCGGCGGTGAGACCCATGTTCGGCCACGGCGTCCGCGACCCTGCGTCTGCTCCTCGGCGACGATCGCCCGGCCCGCAGCGCCAAGCGCATCGAGCAGCGCACGGGCGCGATCGTTGGTTGACGTGATCGTGACGTGAGCCTCCACGCCGCGGCCGATCCGACGCCGCGGCCGATCCGCGCGCTGCCAATCGGTCATCGGCACACGATACCGCTTCGGCCGGTCGGGAGGCCCGGATCGGTACGGTACACTCGCCGTCGCAATGAGCCAGACACTCGATGCTCGCCACGCCCCGCCTCGGCCCGTGCGGGAGCGCGTGTTCAGTGGCATCCAGCCGTCGGGCGCCTCGCACCTGGGCAACTATCTGGGCGCGCAGGTCAACTACGTCGCCATGCAGGACGACTTCGAGACGATCTACGGGATCGTCGACTACCACGCCCTGACGACCGTGCACGACGGCGCGGAGCTGCGCCGCCTGACGCACGAGATGGTGCTCGACCTCCTCGCCGTCGGCCTCGACCCGGTGCGCTGCGCGCTGATCCGGCAATCGGACCTCCCGGAGCATGCCGAGCTGGCCTGGATCTTCAATACCGTCGTGCCGGTGAGCTGGCTCGAGCGATCGCCGACCTACAAGGAGAAGCGCCAGCAGGGCATCGAGAACAGCATGGGGCTGCTCGACTATCCGGTCCTCCAGGCCGCGGACATCGTGATCTACAAGGCCACCCGGGTCCCCGTCGGCAAGGACCAGGCTGCGCACCTCGAGCTCTCGCGTGAGATCGTTCGCGCCTTCAACCGGCGGTACGGACCGGTCTTCCCCGAGCCGGAGCCGGTCTTCACCGAGGCCCCCGTGGTGCTCGGGACGGATGGCGCCTCGAAGATGAGCAAGAGCGCCAACAACACGATCCCGATCTTCGCCGAGCCCGACGAGATTCGGCGGCTGGTGATGAGCATGGTGACCGATCCGCTGCGCATCAGGCGCACCGACCCCGGCCGCCCCGAGCTCTGCAATGTGTGCCGGCTGCACCGGTACTTCGGCAGCGACTACATCCAGATCCAGGATGGCGAGCGCACCGCGCGGACCGGCTGCGTCGATACGAAAGGGCTGCTGGCCGAGCGCATCATCGAGTTCTTCCGGCCGATGCGCGAGGAGCGCGCCCGCCTCGCCGCGGATCCCGCCGTCGTGGAGCAGACCCTCGCCGCCGGGGCCGCGAAGATCCGGCCGATCCTGGAGACGACGACGGCAGAGGTGCGCGAGGCGGTCGGCATCGGTCGCCGGCGGGAGGTATAGGGGTGAGCGGGCCGATCCCGGGCATCGGTCCACGCGAGCGCTGGTGGCTCGTCGTCTTCCTGGCGCTCGGGAGCGCGTACTTCGGCTTTCTGGTGTTGGAGCGCACGCTCAACATCCTGACGAGCTTCGGGACCATCCTGCTCATCATCTTCCTCGCCTGGCTGCTCGCCTTCGTCATGTCCGCCCTGGTGTCCGGGCTCGAGGAGCGGATCGACCTGCCGCGCCCGATGATCGTGGTGGGCAGCTACCTGCTGGCGCTCGTCGTCTTCGGCTTCGTCCTGTTCTACACCGGGGCCGCGATGACCCAGCAGGTCGCCGAGCTGGCGCGCAACTACCCGGGAACGGAACGCGACATCCTGGGCGTGCTCGCAGACTGGGAGCGGGGCCTCCAGTTCGGTCGCCTGCGAATCGACCTGACCGATCTCTACGCCGGCGCCGTCACCGGCATCGAGCAGGTCGGCAGCGACATCGTGGAGCAGGCCCAGAACATCGCCGGCGTCACGATCGCCGCGCTCGGATCGCTCTTCCTGATCATCGTCATCTCGCTCTACATGCTGATGGACTCGGGACGCATCCTCGCGCGGCTGCGTGCGGCGGTCCCGCGCCGCTATCGCGACGAGGCCGACCTGTTCGAGCGCAGCATTGCCCGCGCATTCGGAGGCTTCCTCCGCGCGCAGCTCATCCTGGCCGTCATGCAGGCGCTGCTGGTGGCGATCGTGGGGACCGCCTTCGGCATCCCGTACCTGTTCCTGTGGGGCACGATCAGCGCGCTGGCCATGCTCATCCCCTTCTTCGGGCCGCCGCTCGCCCTGCTGCCACCCATCATCGGTGCCGTCCTGTTCGCCGGTGGAGCCGCGATTCCGGTGGCAATCATCCTGTTCGCGGTCCAGACGGTCATCGTCAACTGGCTCCAGCCACGGCTGATGCGAGGCGCCCTGGGCCTGCATCCCATCCTGGTCCTGGTCGGCCTGCTACTGGGAGCCCAGGTGGCCGGGGTGTGGGGCGCGCTGTTCGGCATCCCGGTCATCGCCGTGCTGTGGGTCTTCATCAGCTACGCGCTCTTCCGCACCGTCCCGAATGCGGCGCTCCCCGACACCGAGCGCCTCTCCAACGTCGACCAGCACGTCATGGTCAGCGTCGAGAAGCAGCAGGTCGGAGACGAGACCCACCCGCACATCCACGTCACCCGCACGCGGCGCCCCGACGGCAGCGAGCAGGTGGAGCTGCGAATGTCGGACGGCGAGCCGGACGAGGCGCCGCGACCGAGCGGCGCGGAGGGCTAGGCCGGGCCGGCCACCGGCCGCCGGACCTCGAGCGGGGTCACCTCTTCGGCGAAGTGACAGGCGCTCATGTGGCCGCCCCCGACATCGCGCAGCGGCGGCTCCTCGGTCTTGCAGATCTCCTGCGCCATCGGGCATCGCGTGTGGAACCGGCATCCCGACGGCGGGTTGGCCGGCGATGGCAGGTCGCCCTTCAGGACGATCCGTTCGCGGCGGATAGTCGGATCCGGCACCGGAATGGCCGACAGCAGCGCCTTGGTATACGGGTGCGCGGGGCTGCGGTAGAGCTCGTCCGCGTCCGAGAGCTCGACGATCTTGCCGAGGTACATGACCCCGACTCGCGTCGAGAGGTGCTTGACGACCGCCAGGTTGTGGGCGATGAACAGGTAGGTCAGCTGGAACTCGTCCTGGAGGTCCGAGAGCAGGTTGAGGACCTGCGACTGGATCGAGACGTCGAGCGCGCTGACCGGCTCGTCGCACACGATGAACTTCGGGCGCAGGGCAAGCGCGCGCGCGATGCCGATGCGCTGCCGCTGGCCGCCGCTGAACTCGTGCGGATACCGGTGAATGTGCTGCTGGTTGAGCCCGACCCGCTTCAGGAGGTCGCGGACCGCCGACTCCCTCTCGCGCTTGTTGCTCATGCCGTGCACGTAGAGGCCCTCGCCGACGATCTCGCCGACGCTCATGCGCGGATTGAGGCTCGCGTAGGGGTCCTGGAACACGACCTGGATATCGCGCCGCGCCGCCTTCAGTTCGCGCGCCTTGAGGTCGAAGAGCGACTTGCCCTCGAAGCTGACCTGGCCCGATGTGGGCGGCAGGAGGCGCAGGACGACCTTGCCGAGGGTCGTCTTTCCGCAACCAGACTCGCCGACCAGGCCGAGCGTCTCGCCCTCGTTGACGGTGAAGCTCACGCCATCTACGGCGCGGACCGCCCCCAGCTTGCTGATGCCGAGCAGGCCGCCACGGATGTCGAAGTGCTTGACTAGGTCGTTGACCTCGAGGAGTGGGCCGTGGCCGCTGCCGCCTCGTGCCGCGGTGCGCTGCGCGCTCGTCTGCCCGCCGCTCGTCACCCCGCCGGCCGCCGTGTCGCCCCGACCACGGGCGGTTCCGCTGTCGGTGGGAGTAGCGGTGGCGCGCTGCTCGGTCATCGGGGTGCCACCGTCAGAGCGTCGGCGGCCCGCTCGGCCTCGGGACCCTTCGCATCGGCGCCCACGTCCGGCGGCTCGCCGGCCGGGGTCAGCCAGCAGCGGCTGAAGTGACCGGTCTGGACCTCCTGGTATGGCGGCGCGGTGTCGCACACCCGCATGCGGTACGGGCAGCGGCGCTTGAAGAGGCACCCGCTGGGAAGGTTGAGCGGCGACGGCACAGTGCCCTTGATCACCTCGAGGCGCTCGACGCGCTCGTCGAGGCGCGGAATCGAGAGCAGCAGGCCTTTCGTGTAGGGGTGATGCGGCGATCCGAAGACGGTCCGCACATCGGCGCGCTCGACGACCTTGCCGGCATACATCACCACCACCTCGTCGGCCATCTCGGCCACCACGCCGAGGTCGTGGGTGATGAGCATGATCGCCATCCGGTTCTTCTCGCGCAGGTCGCGCATGACCTCCAGGATTTGGGCCTGGATCGTCACGTCGAGCGCGGTGGTCGGCTCATCGGCGATGAGCAGGTCCGGGTCGGTCGAGAGCGCCATGGCGATCATCACGCGCTGCCGCATGCCGCCCGAGAGCTGGTGCGGATGCTCGGTGGCCCGCCGCTTGGCATCGGGGATGCCGACGATGCGCAGCATCTCCACGGCGCGGTCCCACGCCTCGCGCCGGCTGACCGCGGTGTGCTGCTGCACCGCTTCCGCGATCTGATCACCGCAGGTGTAGACCGGATTGAGGCTGGTCATCGGCTCCTGGAAGATCATGCTCACCTGGTCGCCGCGGACGTCACGCATGGCGTCCTCCTTCATGGCCAGCAGGTTGTCGCCGTTCAGCAGGATCTCCCCCGCGACGATCTTGCCCGGCCGGTCGATGAGGCGCATAACGCTGAGGCTGGTGATGCTCTTGCCGCAGCCGGACTCCCCCACCACGCCGAGGGTCTGGCCATGGCCGATCTCGAACGTCACGTCGTCGACGGCCTTGACCACGCCATCCTGAGTGAAGAACTGTGTCCTGAGTCCCTTGACCTCGAGGAGAGGCCCGACGTGCCGCGCCGTGGCCGTCACTTGGCCTCCACCCGCTGGCGCGGATCGAGCGCGTCGCGCAGGCCGTCGCCAAGGAAGCTGGCCGCCAGCACGATCAGGATCAGCACGACGCCGGGGTAGATCACCTTCAGCGGTCCGGAGAAGAAGTAGCTGAGGGCTCCCTGGAGCATCGTCCCGAGACTGGCGGACTCGCCGCCGAGCCCGAATCCGAGGAAGCTGAGCGATGCCTCCACGACGACCGAGTCCGCGATGCCGAGCGTGGCGGCGACCACGATCGGGGCCATGGCCGGCGGCAGCATGTGGCGCAGGATGATGCGCTGCGGTGGCGCACCGAGCGCTCGCGCAGCCTGGACGTAATCGACCTCCCGCAGGGAGAGGAACTCCGCGCGCAGGAGCCGTGCGGCGGTGGTCCAGCCGGTCAGGCCGATCGCGAAGATGACGACCCACACGTTGCCGGCCCCGAAGAAGGCGGTGATCATCAGGATGACGAACAGGCCCGGGAGGCTGAGCACGATGTCGACGACGCGCATCAGGATGTTGTCGATCCAGCCGCCGACATAGCCGGCGATCGAGCCGATGAAGATGCCGATCCCCATGATGATGGCCACTGCGGCGAGACCGATCAGGAGCGAGGTCTGCGTGGCCTTGGCCAGCCGCGCGAACAGGTTTACCCCGTTCTCGTTGTAGCCGAGGACCGCGAAGACGAATTCACCGTCCTCGGTGAACAGCTCGGCCGGGGCGTCGTCACGAAAGAGCTGCGTCGTGCGCCACGCCTCGTCGGTCACGCTCGGGATGATGATAGCGTAGAGCGCGAGGACGCCGATCACCCCGAGCCCGAAGACGGCGAGCCGGTTCTGCAGGAACCGCCCACGAACGAGCTGCCAGTAGGTACGGACCGGCGTTCGGTCGATCTCCGCTGAGTCGGCCTCCGCCTCTTCGCGACGCCGCCGTTCGATGTCGGCGGAAACCACCTCGCTGCGATTCGCCATGGCCGGTGCTTCCTCTCGAGCCCGAAGGCTAATACTTGATCCGCGGATCGGCGACGCCGTACAGGACGTCGGCCAGCAGGTTGCCGACTACCACCCCGAATCCTCCCACCATCACGAAGGCAAGCACGAGCGGGTAGTCGCGCTGGGTCACGGCGTCGACGCCCAGCTGCCCCAGACCCGGCCAGCTAAAGATCGCCTCGGTGATGACGGCGCCCGAGAGGAGGCTCGGCAGGGTCAGCCCGAAGAGGGTGATGATGGGGATCAGGGCGTTGCGCAGCGCATGCTTGAAGGTCACACGGCGCGCCGGCAGGCCCTTGGCGCGTGCGGTTCGAACGTAATCCTGGTTCATCACCTCGAGCATCTTGGCTCGAACATAGCGCGACCAGCCGGCGATCTGCTGAATCGCCAGCGAGGCGACCGGCAGCACCAGGTGCCAGGCGACGTCCAGCGGGGTGCCGGCCATGTCGGAGCGACCGGTCGTGTCGATCATGCCGAACAGCGGGAAGGCCTTCAGGATGACGCCACCGAAGTAGGCGAGGTACAGGCCCAGCAGGAAGGACGGGATGGCATAGCCGATGGTGGCGAAGGTGGTGATGATCTTGTCGGCGATGCTGTACTGCTTGACAGCGGCCAGGATGCCGATCGGGACGGCGATGAGGACGGTGACCAGGAGCGCCGTGCCACCGAGGAGCAGCGTGGCAGGGATGCGGTCGATGATGATGTTTCGGACCGACGTGTTGTACGAGAGGCTGTAGCCCCACGCGTCGTCGCGCCAGAACTGGACGAAGCTGGTGATCCAGCGGATGAACTGCTCGTGGATCGGCTGGTCGAGCCCGTACAGGCGGCGGAGGTTCTCGAGAACCTCGGGTGGCGTGGTCGGCGTGCGAAAACGATCGATCGGCTCACCGGGCGCGAGCTGGACGATCGCGAAGCTGACGACGGCGACGCCGAAGAGAATCGGGATCGCCTGGAGTGTTCGGCGAAGGATGTACGCTGCCATGATCTGTTGCGCCCGCTCCCTGTACTAGCGTGCCGCTCACGTGCGCTCGCGTTGGCGTTCTGACGTCAATTGTGCCAGACAGGAGCCCGCCGCGGGGCCATGGATGGGTGTCAAGGTGCCTCGCTGGCAGCACCCGGAGGTGCCACCAGCGAGGACGTTGAGGTCGCCGTCGGGTATCCGACCAGAGTCGGTTACTCGGCGATTCTCAGGGTCTCGTACTGCCAATCCCACTGCGGGGATGTGAGCTCCAGCTCGCCGGCCGTGCTCTCCATGTTGACGTCGATGACCTCGTGCACGAGGTCCGCCCATGCGAACAGGTACGGCTGGTCGTCGTACACGATCTGCTCGAACTCCTGGTAGATGGCCGCTCGCTCGTCCTGGTCGCTGGTGACCAGGCCTTCGTCGATCAGCGCATCCGCCTCCTCGTTCTGCCAGCAGACGTAGTTGTAGAGCTCAGGCTGCTCTTCCGTCGTGCACTGGGTCGAGTGGAACAGCGCGAACGGATCAGGATCGAAGCCTGTCGTCCACCCACCGAAGTAGGCGTCGTACGGCTCGTCCGTGTTCGGGGGAATGTGCGGGTAGGTCAGCAGCGGGAGGAGAACGGTTGCGAAGTCACCTTCGATGACCTCGATCTCGATCCCGCAGTCGACGACCTGGTCGCGCAGCAGCTCCATGAAGCGGATGCGCTCAGGCTGACCGGCTCTCACATAGACCTCGGTCGAGAAGGTCTCGTCACCACGCGTGGCGGGACCGGTTGCGTTGCCGTCACCGTCGACCACGACGGTCCATCCGGCTTCCTCGAGGAAGCCGATGGCGGTCGGGATGTCCCGCGCGACGGTCTCCAGGTCCTGGTTGTAGGCCCACGATGCCGGCGGGATATCGGCCTCGACCGGAATCCCGTAGCCATTGGTGGCCTGCTCGACGGTGGCGGCCTTGTCGATGCAGTACTGCACTGCCTTGCGGGCACCAAGGTCAGCGAAGAGCTGGCCCTCGCGCAGGTTGTACTGGAGGCTGAAGTACCCGAAGTCCGGATACTCGACGAACTTGAAGTTCTCGTCGTTCTCGAGAGCCGTGTAGACATCCGAGGGGACTGAGTAGTGCCAGTCGACCTGGCCCGCCTGTACGGCGTTCCCGATCTGCACCTCGTCGGTGATGATCGGCATCACGATGGTCTCCGTCTCCGGAGCGCCGCGATGGTAGTCCGGGAAGGCGGTCACGGTCAGGCTCTCGCCCGGGGCGAAGCAGCCTTCCTCGCACATGTACGGGCCGGC
>JBHENV010000055.1:0-10675 GCA_046261895.1 Candidatus Limnocylindria bacterium | reverse complement strand
TACAACGACGCGGTCTGCCGCATCTGTCGTCGGGAGGGGCTCAAGCTCTTCCTCAAGGGCAGCCGCTGCTACAGCCGCAAGTGCTCGTTCGAGCGCAGGAGCACGCCGCCCGGCATGAACACCATGCGCCGCCGGAAGGTGAGCGAGTACGGCCTTCAGCTGCGCGAGAAGCAGAAGGTCCGCAAGAGCTACTCGGTGCTGGAGCGCCAGTTCCGCAACTACTTCGCCAAGGCGGAGCAGCGCAAGGGCATGACCGGCGAGAACCTGCTGCGCCTGCTCGAGATGCGGCTCGACAACGCCGTCTACCGGATGGGCTTCGCGTCCAGCCGGCCGCAGGCGCGCCAGCTCGTCAGCCACGGCCACTTCGCGGTCAACGGCCGGCCGACCAACGTCCCGAGCTTCGGGGTCAAGGTCGGCGACCGCATCGAGGTTCGCGACAGCCGTCGCAGCCGCGAGTACTTCCAGATTGCCCCAGAGACGATGAAGGCGGCGCAGATCCCCGACTGGGTGAGCGTCGACCCGACGAAGCTGTCGGGCACCGTCCTCTCCGAACCGGCGCGCGAGCAGATGCCGCTCGAGTTCAACGAGCAGCTCGTCGTCGAGTACTACTCGCGCTAGGAGTCAGATTCCTTCCATGATCGAACTAGAAACACCCCAGCAGTTCCAGGCGCCGGACCCGCACATCGAAGAGGTGCACGCGGACGGCAACCTGAGCCGCTTCGAGGTGACCCCGCTCCAGGAGGGGTATGGGATGACGCTCGGCAATGGCCTGCGTCGCGTCCTGCTCAGCTCCCTGGAGGGAGCGGCCGTCACCAGCGTCCAGATCAACGGCGTCTATCACGAGTTCAGCACGATCGAGAACGTCAAGGAGGACGTGACCCAGATCGTCCTGAACGTGAAGAAGCTGCGTCTCCGCTCGTTCGCGCGGCACGCCGTCACGCTCAAGCTCGTGAAGCGCGGCGCCGGGCCCGTCACGGCGGCCGACATCACGGAGTCCGCGGACGTCGAGATCGTGAACCCCGACCTCGTCCTGCTCACGCTCGATTCGGACTCCGGATCGATCGAGATGGACCTCACCGTCGAGCCCGGCATGGGCTACCGGCCGGCCGAGCACACCGAGGAGATGCCAATCGGCGTCGTGCCGGTGGATGCCATCTTCTCGCCGGTGCGCCGCGTGAACTACCAGGTCGAGAAGACCCGCGTCGGCCAGATGACGAACTACGACAAGCTCATGATCGAGATCGAGACCGACGGCACCACGACCGCCCAGGCGGCCCTGGGCCAGGCGGCCGAGATCCTGGTGCGCGAGTTCGGCCGCTTCGCCGAGATCGGCCGGCCGGCGATCGCCGGGGGCGACGCCGGGGCTCCGGCCACGACGAGCGGGAACCTGCTCGACGCGCCGATCGAGGAGCTCGACATGCCGATGCGGGCGTACAACAGCCTCAAGCGCAACAGCATCACGAAGATCGGCCAGGTCCTGTCCCTCAGCGACGAGGAGTTCCTGCGCATGCGCAACTTCGGCCAGAAGAGCCTCGACGAGCTGAAGGAGCGGCTGGCGCTCCGGGGCTTCATCGCGCCAGAGGCGACCTCGATGAGCAGCGACGAGTCCGATCTTCCGGCTTCCGCGGAGATCGACGAGGCAGCCGTCGCCGAGGCGGAGATGGACCGGGAGTCCTGAGCCGATGCCGCACCGCGTCGCGGGGCGCAAGCTCAGCCGCACGCACGCTCATCGGCTCTCGATGCTCGGGAACCTCGCGGTGGCGATCATCCGCTACGAGAAGGTGAAGACCACGGAGGCGAAGGCCAAGGAGGTGCGGGGAATGGTCGACGGCATGATCACGCTTGCCAAGCGCGGGGACCTGCACGCCAGGCGGCAGCTCGTGTCGCGGATGCCGCACGAGCCGATCATCGTCGAGAAGCTCATGACCGAGCTGGCCGGCAAGTACGCCGATCGCACCTCGGGATACACGCGTATCGTGAAGCTCGGACAGCGTCCGGGCGACGCGGCGTCCATGGTTCAGATCGAGCTCGTCTGAGGACGGGCACACTCAATACCGATACCGGCCGATGACCGCGGAGGCGCAGGAGTGCGCACGAGCGATCATCGGATACGACGGGACGGCCTTCGCCGGCTCGCAGGTCCAGCCGAACGCTCGGACCGTGCAGGGGGAGCTGGAGTCGGCCCTTAACACGCTGATCGGCGAGCGGACGCGAGTCCGTCTCGCCGGGCGAACCGATGCCGGTGTGCATGCCACCGGCCAGGTGGCGGCATTCTGCTATGCGCGGCGACTTCGTCGGGAGGGCGGGCTGCCGGAGCTGCGACGACGGCTGAACGCCGCGCTGCCGCCGGATCTGACCGTGCGCACGCTTCGACCTGCGCCGCCGGACTTCGATCCGAGGCGCGAGGCGCGCTGGCGTGTCTATCGCTATCGGGTCCTGACCAACGGAGCTCGGAATCCACTGGAACGACATCGGACGCTCGAGATCGACGAGCACCTCGACACCGACCTCATGCGAACGGCGGCGTCGAGGCTGCTGGGTGAACGCGACTTCGCGGCACTCGGGGCGGACGCGCAAGATCGCACGGTCAGGCACCTTGCCGAGCTGCGGATCACGCGTCGTGGGGATCTCTTCGAGATCCGCGTGACGGCGAACGCCTTCCTGCGGCGCATGGTGCGCAGCATCGTTGCCCTCCTCATCGAGGTCGGGCGCGGGCGGATGTCGCCGGCGGGCGTCGAGCGGGCGCTCGACGCGGGGGCGCGCGTCCTCCACGGACGGGTCGTACCGTCACGGGGGCTCACGCTCGAGCGGGTCATCTACGCATCAGCCACGAAATCGAAGAACGAACGAGACGCGCCGCCGAACTTGGCGGCGCGACCAAGCCAAGCCAAGCCGGAGAGCTCACGAACGTGAAGACCTACGCCGTAAAGGCGAGCGAGATCGAGCGCAGCTGGTGGGTCGTCGATGCCCCCGACCAGACCCGGGGCCGGCTGGCGACGCGCATTGCCACCCTGCTCGAGGGCAAGCACAAGCCGATCTACTCGCCGCACCTGGATACCGGCGACCACGTCGTCGTCCTGAACGCGGGCAAAATCAAGGTCACCGGGGACAAGCTCCGGCAGAAGAGCTACTTCCGCCACTCGAACTATCCCGGCGGCCTGCGCGAGGAGAGCCTCGGTAGCCTGCTCGAGCGGAAGCCGGAGCTGGTCATCGAGCGAGCGGTGAAGGGCATGCTGCCCCAGAACCGACTGGGCCGAGCGATGTTCAAGAAGATGAAGGTCTATAGCGGGGCGGACCATCCGCACCAGGCTCAGCGGCCCACCGCTGTCGAGCTGTAAGAGAGAGGACGATCCGTGAGCACGAACTACATCTACGGCACCGGCCGGCGCAAGACCGCCGTCGCGCGCGTCCGGCTGCTGCCCGGTGACGGGAGCATCGTCGTCAACGGCAAGCTGGCCGCAGACTACTTCGGCGGTGCGTCCCCCGAGGGCGCCATCCAGCTTCCGTTCCGCGTGACCGAGACCGAGGGTCGCTACTCGGCCAGCGTCCTCGTCGCAGGCGGCGGTGTCTCCGGCCAGGCCGGCGCCATCCGCCACGGGATCGCGCGCGCCCTGCTGCGGGCGCATCCGAACGCTCGTCACGCGCTGCGCGGCGCCGGTCTGCTGACCCGGGATCCTCGCGCCAAGGAGCGCAAGAAGTTCGGCCTCAAGCGCGCGCGGAAGGCGCCCCAGTACACGAAGCGCTAGCCAGCGTCCACCCATGAGCCCCGGCCGCTCGGCCGGGGCTCTTTGGTATCATCGGACTCCCATCGCCGCACCTACGCAGGCACACCGCCAACCGTGATCGACGCGATCCGCGAATTCTTCGATACGTACCTCCGCGGCAGCTGGACGTCGATCATCGACATCGGGCTGGTGGCCTTCGTCATCTACTGGCTCTTCATCCTGATCCGCGGGACGCGCGCCGTGCGGATCGTGATCGGCCTCTCGATCCTGTACCTGGTCTATCTGGCCGCCATCTGGTTCGGCTTCGACCTGCTTCGCAGCCTGATGGAGACCGCCGCGGTGGTCGGCCTCTTCGCGGTCGTGGTCGTCTTCCAGCCCGAGCTGCGGCGAGCGCTCGAGCAGATCGGTCGGATCGGCTCCGTCAACCGATTCTTCGTCAGCACCGAGGTGGCCGGCGCCGAACGGGTCGCTCGCGAGATCAGCCGTGCCGCGCGCATCCTCGCCGGCTCGAGGCACGGCGCGCTCATCGCGCTCGAGCGCGAGACCGGTCTGCAGGACCTTGCCTCTGAGTCGGGCGTGCCGGTGCATGCCGACCTGCGCGCCGAGCTGCTGGTGACGATCTTTTATCGGGGCACCGCCCTCCACGACGGGGCGGTCGTCGTCTCCGGGGAGCAGATCACGTCGGCCGGCGTGCTCCTGCCGTTGAGTCAGAACGTCCTCGATTCGGAGCGCTACGGGACGCGCCATCGAGCCGCGATCGGCATCAGCGAGCAGACCGATGCCGTCGTCGTGGTGGTCAGCGAGGAGACCGGCTCCATCAGCCTCGTCGTCCGAGGACGGATCGAGCGCAACCTCACGGAGGAGCAGCTGCGACGACGGATCTTCAACCTGATCCGGCCCCAGGCGCCACGCCACGCCGTTCCATTCCTCCGGCGCTCCCTCGATGGTCGCTGGCAAATTGGACAGCGCGACCCGGACCCGAACGAGCCGATCGATCCGGATGCGCGCGTGGTGACCGCGCCGAGCGGTCCGACGGCGCGGCGCTGAGATGAGAATCCTGCTCCGCAACTGGCACCTCAAGCTGTCTGCCGTGCTGCTGGCGACGGTGCTCTATACCGGCCTCGTCTTCTCCGGGTCGTTCACCGAGGACACGATCAACGTGCCGGTCGACGCCATCAACCAGCCCGACAGCTCGCAGGTCCTCAGCGGCGACGTGGGAACGGTCGCCGTCCTCTATCGCACGTCGAATGACCTGGCGGGGACCGTCCTGGCCCAGGCATTCGTCGCCACCGTGGATCTCTCGGAGTACGACATGGATCGAGCGCCCGAGCCGCAGGTGCTCGACATCGAGGTGACGCCGCTGACGGACGGCGTCGAGGTCCTCTCCATCGAACCCCGGGAGGTGCGGGTCGCGATCGATCGGGTGGAGGCTCGGACCGTCCCGGTCGAGATCGATCCAGGAGCCATCCCCGACGGCCTCGAGATCGATGACCCGGTAGTGAGCGAGGAGGAGGTCCAGGTCCGTGGGGCCTCATCGGTGGTCGGCCTCGTGGATCGCGCCCTCGGTCGCGTCCGCATCGACGGATCGGGCATCGACTTCAACAACGCCGTCAACCTCGTCGCGGTCGACGCCGCCGGCCAGGAGGTCGGCGCAGGCCTCGTCGACATCGAGCCGGAGACCGTCTCGGTTCAGATCGACGTGCAGCCGACCGAGACCACCCAGACGATCCCGATCCGCCCCGACATCACCGGCACACCGGCCGCCGGCTTCGCCTTGGTGTCGTTGAGCATCGAGCCCTCCCAGGTGACGCTGCGCGGTCTGCCGGATGCGCTCTCCGCGGTCACCGAGGTGCTGACCGAGCCCCTCAGCATCGATGGCGTGTCGAGCCCCCAGGACTTCGAGACGACGCTGGTGCTGCCGGAGGGGACGCGGTTGGCGGACGAAGCCGATGAGGCGGTCATCGTCGTCACGGCCGGCATTGAGCCCTCGGTCTCCAGTCGCACGTTCCTGGTCGGCGTCGCGTGCTCGGGTGCCGCCGCGAACGCATGTGTGCCGTCGGTCGACCAGCTGACGTTGACGCTGAGCGGACCGCTCGACATCCTCTCGGGGCTGAGCGCTGCTGACGTCACACCGGCGCTCGACGCATCCGGCCTGGAGCCGGGCTCGTACGACCTCGAGCCGTCGATCGGCGGGTTGCCCGATGGCATCCAGCTGCTCGGCATCGTGCCGGCGACGGTCTCGGTCGTCATCCAGGCTCCCGCCACCCCGGCGCCCAGCCCGACGCCGGCCCCGGCGCCCTAGTCGCAGCCGGAGATGGCGGGACGCTTCGGGACGGACGGGATTCGGGGCGAGGTCGGTGCCGAGATCACCGTCGATCTCGGCCTGGCACTCGGTCGAGCGGTGGGGCACCGATTCGGGCCGCCAGGTTCGAGCGTCCTGCTCGGGCGGGACACCCGGCGCTCCGGCGAGATGCTCACGGCGGCGCTCGCCGCGGGCCTCACCTCGGCCGGCGTCGACGTGGTCGACCTCGGCATCGTCACCACGCCCTGCCTGGTGCACGCCTCGGCCGCGGCAGCCGCGCCCGCCATCATGGTCTCGGCGTCGCACAACCCGGCGCCCGACAACGGCCTCAAGGTCGTCGAAGACGGGCGGAAGATCGACGAGGACGTGGAAGAGGAGCTCGAACGGCTCATCGATGACGGATCGACGATCGCACCGCTTCCCAACGCGGCCCTTGGGCGGGTCCGCCCGGACCGTGGTGCCGTGGCCAACTACGCCCGCCACCTTGCGGAGATCGCCGGCGACGCGTTCGTCGGCCTCCACCTCGGCATCGACTGCGCCAACGGATCGGCGAGCGTCATCGCGCCCGACCTGTTCCGCTCCCTCGGGGCCGAGGTGACGGTGCTCTTCGACGCTCCCGACGGCTCGAACATCAACGACGGATGCGGCTCGACGCATCCGGAGCGCCTTGCCGAGACGGTCGCCGCCGCGGGCCTGGAGATCGGTCTCGCGTTCGACGGCGACGCCGATCGTCTCATCGCGGTCGACGCGCGAGGACGGCTGGTGGATGGCGACACGATCATGGGAATCTGCGCCCTGGCGCGGCTGGCCGACGGGACGCTCCGCAACAACCTGTTGGTGGTGACCGTCATGACCAATGGCGGCCTCGAGCGGGTCGTCCGGCAGGCTGGGGGCAGGATGGTCAGGACACCGGTGGGGGATCGGCACGTTTTCGCGGCGATGGAGCGTGACGACGCCGTGCTCGGGGGCGAGCAATCGGGGCACATCATCTTTCGAGATCGGGCCAGCACCGGCGACGGGATCCTGACCGGGATCGAGCTCGTGCGCGCGACGCGCGCGGCAGCTCAGCCGCTCTCGGAGCTCGCGGACCAGATTCCGAGATTGCCGCAGGTGATGATAAACTCAGCCGCCAGCCGGAGGGATGACTGGCAGGACGACCCGGCTCTCTCGGCCGCCGTCGAGCGCGCCACCGCGGTCCTGGCGGATCGCGGACGAATCCTCGTCCGCCCATCTGGCACCGAGCCCAAGATCCGGATCATGGTCGAGGGCGACGATGCCGCCGAGATCGAACGCATCGCTCGCGAGCTCGCGACGCTCGCTGAGGCACGACTGAACTGAGGAGAACCACATGTGCGGCATCGTCGGGTACGTCGGGCCGCGTGACGCGGCTCCCATCCTGCTCGAGGGCCTCCGGCGCCTCGAGTACCGCGGCTACGACTCGGCCGGCATCGCTGTCCTCACCGGGAACGGCAAGGTCTTCATCGAGAAGAAGGCCGGCAAGCTGACCAACCTGACCGACCATCTCAACGGCGACGCGCCGGCCGGGCATCCGGGCATCGGCCACACCCGCTGGGCCACCCACGGCCGCCCGAACGACATGAACGCGCACCCCCACAGCGACTGCACCGGCAGGCTGGCGCTCATCCACAACGGGATCATCGAGAACTACGCGGAGATCAAGAACCGCCTCATGGCGAGGGGCCATCGCTTCACGTCGGAGACCGACACTGAGGTGCTGGCGCACCTGATCGAGACCAAGTACACCGGCGACCTGGTCGAGGCAGTGCGCCAGGCGCTCAACGAGGTGCGGGGCGCGTACGCCATCGGCGTCATGCACACCGATCACCCCGACTCCATCGTTGGCGCACGAATGAACGTGCCGCTCATCGTGGGCCTCGGCGACGGCGAGGGCTTCCTCGCCAGCGACGTGCCAGCAATCCTCGAGCACACCAAGAACGTGATCATCCTCCACGAGGGTGACATCGCCGAGGTCACGCCGACCGGGACGCGCATCTCATCGCTCGACGGCACCGAGCTGACGCGGGACGTCACCGAGATCCACTGGACGATCGACGCTGCCGAGAAGGGCGGCTTTCCTCACTTCACCCTCAAGGAGATCTACGAGCAGCCGCACGCCATCCAGGAGTGCCTGCGCGGCCGGGTCGATGGGGCTGGGCGCATCACCATGACGGAGCTCGGCCCGATCGAGGACAAGCTCAGGGACATCGAGCGCGTCTACGTCGTCGGCTGCGGCACGGCGAGCTACGCGGCGCACGTCGCCGCCTACCTGATCCAGGACTGGGTCGGTCTGCCGGCCACGATGCAGGTCGGCTCGGAGATGCGCTACAGCCCGCCCCCGCTCGATGGGAAGACGCTGGTCATCGGCGTCAGCCAATCCGGCGAGACGGCCGACACGCTGGCGCCGATCAAGCTGGCGGAGGAGCGCGGAGCGACGGTGGTCGTCGTCACGAACGTCGTGGGCAGCGCCATCACCCGGGAGGCCGATGCGGTCTGCTACCTTCAGGCAGGCCCCGAGATCGCGGTCGCCAGCACGAAGGCGTTCGTGACCCAGGTGCTCGTGCTGCAGATGATCGCATTGCACCTCGCGCGGTTGCGCGGCTCCCTCACCGCGAACCAGATGCGGACCTACGGGCAGGCATTGCGGACGCTGCCGCGCCAGGCGGCCGAGACCTTGAAGCTTGCCCCACAGATCAAGAAGCTGGCTCAGCGCTACGCGCATGCGCGTGACTTCATCTACATCGGGCGCGGGGTCGGCTTCCCGATCGCGATGGAGGGCGCCCTCAAGCTCAAGGAGCTGAGCTACGTCCACGCCGAGGGGTACGCGGCGGGCGAGCTGAAGCACGGGCCGATCGCGCTCCTCGACCCCGAGACGCCGCTGGTGGCGATCGCCACGCGGGGCGCGATCTACGAAAAGGTGGTCAGCAACGTCGCCGAGGCTCGCGCCCGATCGGCGCCGGTCATCGCGATCGCCACCGAAGGCGACGACCAGATCGATCGATACGCGCAGGATGTCCTGTACGTCCCCGACATTCCCGAGGCGATCATGCCGGTGATCGCCGTCCTTCCACTCCAGCTCCTCGCCTATGAAGTGGCGGTCGCTCGCGCCACGGACGTCGACCAACCGCGCAACCTGGCCAAGTCGGTCACCGTCGAATAGCTCCCGCGCCACCGATGAGCCGCCACGAGATCGGGATCGATCTGATCGATGTCGATCGCATCCACGCGGTGATCGGACGGTTCCCGGATCGATTCCGGTTGCGCGTGCTGACCGAGATGGAACAGCGCTACTGCGGGCGGAGGGTCGAGCGGATTGCGGGGCGCTGGGCCGCGAAGGAGGCGATCAGCAAGGTACTCGGCCTCGGCGTGCGTGGCGTCGGCTGGCGCGAGATCGAGATCCTGCCGAATCGGGCCGGTGCTCCCCAGGTGTATCTCCACGCGCGTGCCGCCCGCCGCGCGCAAACGATGAAGCTCGACGAGGTGAGCGTCTCGATATCGCACGAGCGACACATGGCCGTCGCAGTCGCCGTGGCGCATCGGCGTCACGATTGACGCTCGAGCGAGCGATGAGCGACTCCTCCATACAGTCCCTGACGCAGAGCTGGGTCGCCGAACACCTGCCGCCACGCCCGGCGCGAGCCCACAAGGGTGATTTCGGCCGCCTGCTCGTCATTGCCGGTTCGACCGAATACCCCGGCGCAGCGATGCTCGCCGCACTCGGCGCGATGCGGGTCGGTGCCGGAACGGTGCGGGTGGCCGTTGCCGAGACGGTCGCCGCGAGGATGGCCGGCGTCGCCCCCGAGCTCACGTGGATGGTGCTCGACGAGGAGGCTCCGGGGCTCATCGCGCCGAGTGGATGGCGACGCGTCACCACCGAGGCGGGCCGCTACGACGCGGTCGTCATCGGGCCCGGCCTCGGCCGTCACCCGGCGGCGCAGCGGCGGATCCGCAACCTGGTGGCCCGCCTCCGCGTGCCGGCGGCCATCGATGCCGATGGCCTCAATGCCCTGGCCGCCGGCGGCGACTGGTGGACCGGCGTGCGGGCGCCTCTCGTCCTGACCCCGCACCCCGGCGAGTTCGCCAGGCTCATCGGTGCTGATGCGCCCCCCGAGGACGACGACCTCGCACGCTCGACCGCCGCCCACGATGCCGCACGGCGCTGGGGCACCGTGGTCGTGCTGAAGGGGCCGAACACCATCGTCGCCGGCCCCGGGGGAGCGCTGCTGCGCTCTGACGTGGCGTCGCCGGCGCTTGCCACGGCCGGGACCGGGGACGTGCTGGCCGGCATGGTCGGCGCCCTCCTGGCAGGCGGCATGGACTCCCTGCTGGCGGCCGGCTGCGCGGTGGCGATCCATGCCGCGGCCGGACGGATCGCCGAGGATCGCATCGGCACGGCCGGGGTCATGGCGCGTGACGTGGCGGCGCTCCTGCCCGAGGCGATGCAGCAGCTGCGCGGCGATCGCCGCGGATGACCGCCCCCGGTAGCCCACATCGCGCCTGGGTCGAGATCGACCACGCGGCGATCCGCCTGAACCTGGACCTCATCCGCCGCTCGGCGGGCGCGGCCCGTGTGATCGGCGTCGTGAAGGCGAATGCCTACGGTCATGGCGCCGTGGCGGTCGCCAGGACG